>NZ_JBIUCQ010000008.1:0-165242 GCF_044538495.1 Acinetobacter sp. ABJ_C4_1
AGCAAGAGTGAACCACCTGATCCCTTCCCGAACTCAGAAGTGAAACCTCTTAGCGCTGATGGTAGTGTGGGGTTACCCATGTGAGAGTAAGTCATCGCCAGCTCATTATTCCAAACACCCCGGTCTCGAAAGAAACTGGGGTGTTTTTTATTGCGTGAGAATTTAATTTTTAATAAAAGATAGATCCAAAATTAGATTTGTATTCTGGCTGCATTCTATGAATATAATGATGAACTCTATTATTTTTGGGTACGTCCATGAAAATCAATTCTTTCTCTCCAATACCTGAAGATGATGAGGAGCTATCTTTGCCTGCATTGATTTATTGGGCATCTTTAGGTGATATCGATCATGTAAAAGAATTATTAATAGATGGAGAAGACCCTAATCAGACAGATGATGAAGGATATAGTGCTCTACAAGCGGCTGCTGAAAATGACCATTTAGAGATAGTTCAACTCTTAGTTGAGAAGGGTGCGCATGTCGCTTATAAGAGTGAATATACCGCATTAGAGCTTGCAGAAATGGCTGGTAATACTGATGTAGTGAATTATTTAAAAAGTTTGTAAAATTAAAAGGCCTCTTTTGTTTCGAAAAGAGGCCTTTTGTTCAATTTAAGATAAATGATATTTCTGTAGTTTCTCAACAATGGATTGAAGTCCTTTTACTTCAAACTCATTAGCTTCGAATTTTTCATCTTTATTGCGCTTAAATATATCCCGAATTTCTATTACAGCGTTGGGATCAATGATACTTAAACTTGAGGTGACTTGACGTATTTGGCTAATAGATCGAGAGCCATTTGTTGAACCATAGCCAATAAATGCGGCTGGTTTGCCACTCCATTCTTTACCCACATAGTCGAGTGCATTTTTTAAAGCTGGACTATAACCATGGTTGTATTCTGGGCTAATAAAGATAAATGCGTCTGCTTGAGCAATTTTATCTGCCCATTCTTGTTGTTTTGGTTGATCATAAATACCTGTTGCAGGTGGGTGAGAGCCTGAAAATAAGGGTAGATTCCACTCTTTTAAATCAATTACTTCTGTCTGAAAATTTTCTAGATTAAATGATGGAATTGCTGTTTCTAACCAATTGGCAATTTTAATAGCTGTGCGTCCTTCACGAACACTTCCTACGATGATATAGACCAGCATATATTTTTCCTAAGGATTTTTATCTTTATAACTTAATTCATTACATAGGAAGTGAGAATATAGAATTTGTAAGGATTCTTATGTCATGCATAAAACTTAAATAATAAAAAAGCCCTCAATCGAGGGCTTTTTTTACATCAACTTAATGCCTTGCTGGCCAGCTGGAGTTACTTTGAATATCTCTACTTCAAAAGTAATATTTTTGCCAGCTAAAGGGTGATTGAAATCAATTTCAGTAATATCATCATTCACTGATTTCACGACACCAAATAAAGTTGCTTTTGCTTTATCTTCAAACTCGATCATGTGACCAGGAATAGGTCGTTGTTCGAATTTAACCGTATCAAAAGTTTGTATATTTTCAGGGTTCCAAGGACCAAAAGCATCTTCTGGTGGAAGGTGTACAGTACGTCGATCACCTGCACGTAAGCCGAATAAGGCTTTCTCAAAACCTGGTAATAAGTTACCGTCGCCAATAGTTAAGCTAACAGGTTCTTCACGGCTACGTGTATTGTCAATTTCTACGCCATTTTCAAGAGCAACAGAAAAGTGTAGGTCAACTTTAGAACCGTCAGTAATACGAATTTCTTCATTAGGTTGAATAATTTCGGTCATATTATGCATCCGAATTTTTAGGTCTTTGCTTCTCAAGGAAGAATGTATCGATGAGTAGCAAAATGGTACCTAGAGTAATGGCACTGTCCGCAATATTAAAAGCTGGAAAGTGATGATTTTGGTAATAAACATGAATAAAATCGACCACATACCCTAAAGTAATACGGTCAATTAGATTACCAAGTGCTCCACCTAAAATTAAAGCGATAGCTACAGGTAGCACCACCATTTTTTTAGGCATACGTAGCAACCAAAATACAAAAAGTATTGAAACTAAGCCTGCCAAAGATGTGAAGAAATAGCGTTGCCATCCTCCAGCATCAGATAAAAAGCTAAAAGCTGCACCATAGTTATGTAATAGTGTCCAGTTTAAAAATGGAAGCACAGGTACAGGATCTGCATAGTTCAGATGTGTACTTGCGATCCATTTTGTCCATTGATCCAACACAATGGCAAGGATAGAAAGTCCAAGCCAAATGAGGTTGTGAGGATAAAACTGGAATAAGCCTTTTTTAGCTTGTGAATTAGGCATATTTTCTCACTTCGCCACGACCAGTGACGTTCACAATACAACGACCACATAAACCAGGATGATCGGCGTGCGTATTTACATCAGGAAGGACATGCCAGCAACGTGCACATTTTTCACCTTCAGCTGCAGATACTTGTACACGTAAGCCTTCCATTTCAGTTGCTTCACCTTGTTCAGCAAATGGATGTACTACTACTTGCGAAGTAATAAGAACAAAACGGAGTTCATCAGCCAGTTGGTTTAAAACTGTTTGTAATGATTCATTTGCCCAAAGTTCAACTTTGGCTGAAAGATTACTACCGACAAGTTTAGCGTTACGAGCTGCTTCAATCTGTTTATTTACTGCAGATTTTACGCTAATCAATGTTTGCCAGTCTGCTTCGGAAAGCAAGTTTGCTTTTGATGAAACAGGTAGGTCATACCATTCAGCTGTAAATACATACTTCTCAGTTTGTTCTGGAATAAGTGGCCACGCTTCTTGAGCTGTGAAGCTTAGAATCGGGCTCATCCAACGAACAAATGCTTGTACGATATGGTAAAGCGCTGTTTGTGCAGAACGACGTGCTTGTGAGTCAGCCTTAGTGGTGTATTGACGGTCTTTGATGATGTCTAGGTAGAAACCACCTAAGTCATTAATACAGAAGCTTGTTAACGCACTACACACAACATGGAAGTTCATTTCTTCATATGCAGTGATAATAGTTTGTTGTACTTCATTTGCACGTTGCAAGATGTATTGATCAAGAGCGATAAGATCATCTACTGCCAGAGCATCTGTACTCGGTTGGAAACCATTTAAGTTTGCAAGCAAGAAGCGTAGCGTATTACGAATACGACGGTAGCTATCACTTACACGGCTAAAGATTTCTTTTGATGCTGCGATTTCATAGCGATAGTCGCTAGATGCTACATATAAACGTAAACCGTCAGCACCAAGTTGTTTGATAATTTCTTCAAGCGGGATGTAGTTGCCTAAAGATTTCGACAATTTACGGCCATTTTCATCCACTGTGAAACCATGTGTTAACAAGGCTTTGTATGGCGCGCGATTGTGAATTGCCATAGACGTTAATAAAGAAGATTGGAACCAGCCACGGTGTTGGTCTGAACCTTCTAAATATAAGTCAGCAGGGCTTTCTAATTCTTCACGTTGCTCAAGTACAGCGTAATGCGTTGTACCAGAGTCAAACCATACATCAAGCGTATCGCGAACAGCATTGTACTGTTCAGCATCTTCACCAATGAAGTCTTTGGCTTCACGGTTAAACCACGCATCGATGCCTTCTTGTTCGATAAGTTTAGCAACTTCTTCGATGAGTTCAGGTGTACGAGGGTGCAATTCGTTAGTATCTTTATGAACGAAGAATGGAATTGGTACACCCCAAGTACGTTGACGTGAGATACACCAATCCGGACGACCGTCAATCATTGATTCAATACGGTTTTTACCCCAGTTCGGTACAAACTCGATATCATTTTCAATGGCGTTAAGCGCACCTTCACGTAAACCTTTTTGATCCATGCTGATAAACCATTGTGGTGTAGCACGGAAAATAATAGGAGTTTTATGGCGCCAGCAGTGTGGGTAGCTGTGTTTAATCGGTTGATGAGCCCATAAGCGGCCTACAGCACCTAAAGCTTCAATAATCTTTGGATTAGCTTTATAGATGTGCTCACCAGCAAAGATTGGTGCGGTTGGTAAGTAAACCCCGTTACCACCCACTGGGTTTTCAACTTTAAGGTTGTATTGAATACCTACTTTATAGTCGTCTGCACCGTGGCCAGGCGCAGTGTGTACAGCACCTGTACCGCTTGTTGCGATAACGTGTTCACCCAAAATAACCGGAACTTGGCGATCGGTAAGTAAAGGGTGTTGTAAAGTAAGGTTTTCAAGAGCTGAACCAGTAAAGTCAGCTAAAACAACTGGGTTTTCAAGCTTGTAACGCTCAATTGCAGAAGCAACTAAGTCTTTAGCAAGAATAAAGTTTTGCTTACCACGTTCAGTAGTCACTTGTACCAATTGATATTCAATTTCGGCATGCAATGCAACTGCTTGGTTCGCTGGCAATGTCCAAGGTGTAGTGGTCCAGATCACGATATCAGTTGGATCTTGAACATCTACATTTACACGAACGCTTAAGTCTTTTAAATCTACAACGCCAAAACCAACGTCAATTGCGTCAGATTTTTTATCTTCATATTCAACTTCAGCTTCAGCAAGTGCTGAACCACAGTCCATACACCAGTTCACTGGCTTTAAGCCCGGCTGGATATGACCATTTTTTTGAATTAAACCTAAAGCACGAACGATATCGGCTTCTTGTTTGTAGTTCATGGTGAGGTAAGGATTATCCCAATCACCTAAAACACCAAGGCGTTTAAAGTCAGTACGCTGTAAATCAATTTGTTTTAGCGCATATTCACGGCAGAGTTTACGGAAAGTCGCTGCGTCAACTTTTTCGCCCACTTTACCTACTTTTTCTTCAACTTTTAGTTCGATTGGCAAGCCATGACAGTCCCAACCCGGAACATATGGTGCATCGAAACCTGCCAAAGTACGGCTTTTTACAATGACGTCTTTGAGTACTTTGTTAACCGCATGACCCAAGTGAATTGTACCGTTCGCATATGGAGGGCCATCATGCAAAATATATTTTTTCTTGCCAATACGCGATGCACGAATCTGCTGATAAATGTTGTCGGTATACCACTCTTCTAACCATTTCACTTCACGTACTGCCAAATTTGCTTTCATTGCAAATTCAGTATCCGGCAGGTTTAGCGTGGCTTTGTAGTCCACTGCATTTTCAGTAGTTTGCTTATCGCTCATGCAAGTTGTCTTCCAGTTTAATCAGCTTGGGAGCCGACATGTTTTACAATCAAAATTCGAATTAAAAAGGAAATTGTGTCGTGTCGTTACGATATTGTCGTAATTGTTGCACGTCATTATCAATTCCTGCCTTAAGTGCCTCAAGCGAAGGGTAGTTCAATTCACCATGAAGATAGTGAAGAAAAGTCACCCGCATAAATAAGCCATACAGATTAGCAGAAACATCAGGGAAATGTACTTCTAATCTCCACTCTGGATGCTCTTGCTGAATGGCTGGACGTGTACCCACATGACCTGCACCATAAAGGCTGTTTTCATGATATCCGGCAATTCCCGGTTTTTCAGGCGAGTCCTGAAGCACTTTTTGAGTTAGCGAAGTTGTTTCGCAAATGACTTCAACGCCATAAATACCATTTAAACAAGGCTTATGGCGGTTGAGACGGACATTAATCGTTGGAAAATCTAAAGTTCGTCCAATTTGGTCGCCATATTGAACTCGTCCGGTAATACTGTACGGACGGCCTAATAATTTAGCTGCTAAAGCGAGATTACCCACTTGAAGCACTTGGCGAATACGAGTTGAACTCACGCGTTCACCTTCGAGTTCAATCGTATGTAAATTTGTGACTTGAAAGCCGTAATTTCTTAAAAATTCGCTGTTGCCTTGACGGTCTTTGCCGAAATGAAAGTCATCTCCTAAAACCAAAGCCTGTGCATTTAATTTGTCTTTTAATAAATCTGCGAATTCTGATGCGCTCATGCTACGGAAATGCTGATCAAATTTGGCAACCGCAATGTAATCAACCCCAAGTTCAGCTAGATATTCAACTTTTTCCCGTAATGAGTTAATACGGGGTGGGGCATCGTAGCCTTTAAAGAACTCAAGCGGTTGTGGCTCAAAAATCATGACCAATGTTTTTAAGCCTTGTGCTGCAGCAATTTTTTTGAGTTGAGCAATCATCGCTTGGTGACCTAAATGGACACCATCAAAATTACCAATAGTTACCGCTGTTTGCGGCAACTGGAAATTGGGCGATAACGCATTAAGACGAAGCAGTTTCATGAACTTAAAATATGGCTATTTTTGCAAGGGCTATATATTGCCATAATCTCACAGATTCGTCTTGTTGTTGTGTTTTTACTCAGGTATTTTTCAATACGAATATCTTTTATATCTAAAAAATTGATGAATTAAATAAAAATAAATCAATTTTTCTTATTATTAATTTATCCTACTATAGCTTCATCCACTCTTTGAATAGAGACTCAAGATGAAAAGACCCTTTTACCAATTAAATCAAAGTAAAGATGTTATACGGCATTTTACCCCAAATTGGTTTACAGCAACTATGGGTACTGGTGTGGTCAGTATGATTTTAATTCAGCTTCCATTTGCCAAATCATTTTTATTTATGCTGGCTACACTGTTATGGCAATTTAATATTGTTCTATTTAGTGTTTTTTCAGGTCTTTATTTATTGCGGTGGTTTCTTTTCCCTCATGAAGCGAAGTACGTATTTAATCATCCAAATATGAGCTTGTTTTTAGGCGCTATACCGATGGGGCTCGCAACCATATTAAATGGCTTTTTAAGCTTCGGTGTCGGGCTTTACGGTGAAGTGGCAGTTCATATCGCTCAAGCTTTATGGTACGTCGATGTCTTTTTAGCGCTAGCAATTGCTTGGATTGTGCCGTTTTGTATGTTTAGCCGTCAGAACCATCAGCTACATACCATGACTGCAATCTGGCTTTTACCTGTGGTTGCATGTGAAGTAGCAGCAAGTTCTGCGGGCATGTTGGTTGCACATTTACCAGCAGATTTGCATAGCTTTCATTTATTAATGGCGGGATACGTGCTTTGGGGAATCTCTGTTTTACCTGCATTCGCTATTTTAACAATTTTAATGTTGCGGATGGCTTTGCATCAGTTACCGGAAAAAGAAGTCGCAATTTCTAGCTGGTTATCTTTAGGTCCAATTGGAACAGGTGCTTTAGGTCTATTGTTGCTAGGTGAACAGGCAAAAAGAGTGGTGCCAAATGTAGGATTTGACCAGTTTGCCAATGTATTTCAAGCATTAGGCGTGGTGGGCAGTTTGGTACTGTTAGGCTTTGGGTTATGGTGGCTAGGTCTTGCGATATTAACAACGCTTCGTCATGCAAAGACAGGTATTCCATTTAACTTGGGATGGTGGGGCTTAACCTTTCCACTTGGTGTGTTTATTTTGGCTTTATTTAATTTAGGGCATCAGGTTGAAGTTGTATTTTTACAGTATGTTGCAGTGGCACTCAGTGTTTTATTATTAGTGATGTGGAGTGTTGTAATGAAGAAAACCTTAGCCGGAGCATACAGTGGCAAGCTATTCTTCTCTCCATGTTTGGTGGCTTTACAACAAAGAATGCAGTAAAGGTGAAAAGGTGCAAAAAGCTTTTGCACCTGATTTATACTTACTTTCTAATTTTGTTAATTCTGATTTGAGCTTTTTGAATGAACACAGATACCGCTTTAATTATGGCACTTCCCAACGAGTCTAAAGGTTTATTCGAGCAAGCAGGTATCAAAGTCCATTACAGTGGTATTGGTAAGATCAACGCTGCTTTTAAAGCGTTTGAAGTTATTCAAAAAACAGGCTGTAAAACTTTAATTAACCTAGGTACAGCTGGAAGTTCTTCTTTTAATCGACATGATCTGGTTGAAGTAAAAACTTTTGTACAACGTGATATGGATGTTTCACCGTTAGGATTTGAAGTCGGTGTAACGCCGTTAGATGATCATTTACCGGCAGAGATTCATCTTCAACCACATTTTGCTGATTTGCCAAAAGGGATTTGCGGGACAGGGGACTCATTTGAAACTGGCCAGCCGAAAGTCGCGTGTGATGTGGTGGATATGGAAGGGTATGCCTTAGCCAAAGTTTGCCATAAGTTAGGTGTACGCCTGATTTCGGTGAAATATATTACTGATGGTGCAGATGACACTGCACATGTAGATTGGGAAGAAAATTTGTTATTGGGTGCACAAAAGCTCTTGGCTCTTTATCAAAATCATTTCTAAAAAAAGATCGGCAAATTTGCCGATCTTTTTTATTTTAGCGAGGTAATACGCCGTAGAGCATCATATGTACCGTATGCTCAATTGAGCGCTGGAACATACTGCGGTTACGAAGTGTTTTACCAGTCACCATTTCCATTTGAGTGGCAAAATCGGCATAGTTTTGCGTAAGGCCCCAAATATTGAGTATTAACAGCTCAGGATCGATATCTGGAGAAATTTTCCCTTCTTCTTGCCAAGTCTGAATGACTTTAGCTTTGCGCTTAAATAGCTTTTTCAAAGGCCCTTTCAGTATAGGCAAAATGTGCGGAGCCCCTTGGATAATTTCCAAAGCAAATAATCGCGAAGCCTTTGGTTGGCTACGAGAAAGTTCGATTTTTTGTATTAAATAGTGAGACAAAGCTTCGGCTGGTTCTAACTCAGCTTCTAAAGTTTGTAAGGGAGCAAGCCATTTTTGTAAAACTGTGGTCAGCACTTCCACATATAAAGACTCTTTATTTTCATAGTAATAGAAAATATTCGACTTATGCATGTCAGCGAGTTGGGCAATTTCATCCAGACTTGCACCACTAAACCCATATAGTGAAAACACATCAAGGGCGGCAGCAAGAAGCTGATTGCGCTTTTGAGTACTCTTCTTTTGTTCCATTTGCTGCATAAATTAAAAAGATAGTGTTCCCATTGTAAGGTAAATCGTTTGATTTGTGCACAGGTGTCTCACTTTTTTAGTGAAAAAACGGATAGTTATTTGAGCAATAGATATACTATTGTGCAAAAAATAGAGAGATTCACTAGTTTATTGTTATTCTTAAAAATATTTTTTGATCTTCGCCCTAAAAAAGAGCAATAAATCATCAGTTTTATTGCTCGTTAATTGGGCATTTTTCAGTTGAATGGTTCTCATTACTCATCTTAACCTTAAGTTGCTAAGACTGCGTCGAGTACTTGTTGTTCAAGCTGAGCAAAAGTAATGCTCTTTTTCCGTGGACGCGGCAAATTAACTTGAAAACTTTGAGCAATCTGACCTTTATCTAACAATATAATGCGGTCAGCCAGTTGCACTGCTTCACTTACATCGTGTGTAACTAAAATGGCAGTAAAACCTTGCTCTTTCCATAAACGTTCAATCAAGCTTTGCATCTCAAGACGGGTGAGCGCGTCTAATGCGCCTAACGGCTCATCTAACAGTAAAATACGTGGAGTATGCGATAACGCACGGGCTAAGGCTGTACGCTGACGTTGACCACCTGAGAGCTGTGAAGGCCATTGTCCCGATTTTTCTTTGAGGCCCACTTTTTCCAGTAATTCTTCTGCTAAAGCATGTTGTGATTTTGGTAGTCCAAGTTGAACGTTTTGAAGAATATTTCGCCAAGGAAGTAGGCGGGGGTCTTGGAACATAACCCGAATGTCATCGTTAGTAATTCCTTCACGTAAATGTCGGGCAGATTTAAACTTGATCTCACCAAAACTTGCTTTTTCAAGTTGGGCAATTAAGCGTAATAAGGTACTTTTACCGCAGCCACTACGCCCTACGATCGCTAAAAATTCGCCCGGTTGAATATGCAGGTTAAGATCTTCAAGAACCTTCACCTCACCATAAAATTTATAAAGCTGTTCAATCAGAATCTCTGCACCTACTACAGGCTCTTGTGACTCTGGATGATTTTCTGGAATGAGCTCTACGTCATTCTGATTAATATTTAAATTCAGATTTGTCATATTTTAAGCTCCCTTATTTTTGATAACCAGCGTGCCAACGTAGTAAATAGCGTTCCAAAATTTGTGCTAAAACATCGGCTAACTTGCCTAATAGGGCATAAAGAAGAATACCGACCAGAACTACATCTGTTTGCAAAAACTCTCGTGCATTCATGGTCATATAACCAATGCCAGCTTGTGCTGAGATAGTTTCGGCTACAATGAGTAATACCCAAACCAAACCTAACGCAAAACGTAAACCGACTAAAATAGAAGGCATCGCACCAGGTAGAATAATTTCTTTGTAAAGCTGCCAGCGGGAAAGACCATAGCTTTTACCCATCTCAATCAATTGAGGGTCAACTGACCGAATACCATGATAGGTGTTGATATAAATAGGGAAGAAAACACCAACTGCTACTAAGAATAATTTTGCTGTTTCATCAATACCAAACCACAAAATCACAAGCGGAATAAGTGCAAGAGCCGGAATATTACGAATCATTTGCAAGGTCGTATCGAGCAGGGTAGAGGCGAAACGCGAAGATCCATTGAGCAGACCTAATAGCAAACCTAAACCACCACCTATTAGAAGCCCAAGCAGTGCACGACCAGCACTTACCTTAACGTGATGCCATAATTCGCCGCTAACGAGAAGATGCCAGAAAGCGGAAACGACAGCAGTCGGGGCTGGCAAAATACGGTTTTCTAAAAGACCCGAACTTGAGGCAATTTGCCAGACAACCAATAGAACAATTGGGAAAATCCAAGGCAGCAAACGCTGTCCGATTTGTCTTGTTCCACGTGAAACAATAGTTATATCTTTACTCATGCAGGCTCCTTGACGGAACTATTTTGCTTCTTCTCGTCTGGAACATAGTTGTTGGCAATAATCTCACCGAATGGACCAGTTAAGTTTGGCTGAGCAAGTTTAGCTCGGGTCTCAATTGGTAATAACGGGAATACTAACTCTGCAAAACGGATAGACTCTTCAAGATGTGGATAGCCTGAGAAAATGAAGGTATCAATACCAAGGTCTGCATACTCCTGAATACGAGCAGCAACTGTTTCTGGGTCACCTACCAGTGCTGTACCTGCACCACCACGGACTAAACCAATACCTGCCCAAAGGTTTGGAGAGACTTCTAGCTTGTCTCGGTTACCGCCGTGTAGCGCGGCCATACGTTGTTGGCCTACGGAGTCCATTTGTGCAAATTTTTTCTGTGCTGCAGCAATAGTTGCATCGTCGAGATATTGAATAAGTTCGTTAGCAGCTGCCCATGCTTGTTCGTTGGTTTCACGAACAATGACATGCAAGCGAATGCCATAAGTTAATTTACGGCCTTTAGCCTCTGCTTTTGCACGAACATGCTCGATCTTTTCTTTCACGGCTGCTGGTGGTTCACCCCAAGTGAGGTAAGTGTCTACTTGCTCAGCTGCAAGGTCGACAGCGACATCTGAAGAACCGCCAAACCAAAGTGGTGGGTAAGGCTTTTGCACAGGTGGGTAAAGTAGTTTTGCATCATCTACTTGTAAACGTTCACCGTGGAATGTAAAAGCTTCACCTGTATGTGAACGTGTCAAAATCTCACGCCAGATTTTTACGTATTCATTAGCAGTTTGATAACGCGTTGAGTGATCTTCATATAAACCATCACCACGTAGTTCGGCTTCATCGCCACCTGTCACTAAGTTGAGTAACACGCGACCATTCGATAGGCGGTCAAATGTTGCAGCCATACGTGCAGCTAAAGCTGGTGTTGTTACACCCGGACGTAACGCAACTAAAAACTTAAGGTGCTGAGTTGCATCAATAAGGCTAGCCGCCGTGATCCAAGGATCTTCACATGAACGGCCCGTTGGAATAAGTACACCTTCATAGCCCAAATTATCTACTGCCACAGCAATTTGCTTCATATAGGCATGGTCAACCTGACGAGCGCCTTTACTTGTACCTAAATAGCGACTATCACCGTGGGTAGGAATAAACCAGAAAATTTTCATGTGCATTACCTATATGTCTATTGAAATTACTTGGCACCCCAAACAGCTTGTTTAATGCTGATTGGTTTTGGAATGATGCCTTGTTGAGTAAAGATGTCTGCAAGTTGCTGCTGCTCAGCAATCACTTTACTGTTCAGCGGAGCTGCTGCTGATGGACGTGGACGACGTTTAATAAATAAGTCGCTGGTCGCAGGTTTTAGGCCTGTACTTTGGCCAATCGCACTTGCAGTTTCTGCTTGATGGCTTTGAACCCATTTGTCAGCTTGATTGATCTGTTTGATGAGTTCAGGAACAGCTTTTGGATATTGCTTAACAAAATTTGGAGCGGCTAAGTAAAAGGTATAGTTCGGGCTTAGACCTTTACCAGATGCAAGAACACGAGCTTGGTCTTCTAATTGTGCTGAAGCGTAGTAAGGGTCCCAAATTGCCCATGCATCAACGGCACCTTTTTGGAATGCAGCGCGAGCATCGGCAGGTGTGAGCCAAATTGGCGTAATGTCGCTCCATTTTAAGCCCGCTTTACGCACAGCCTGTACGAGCAAGTAATGTGAACTAGAACCTTTTTGCAACGCAATACGTTTGCCTTTTAGGTCTTTAAGCTGGGTGAGCTGCGAGTTTTTAGGAACTAAAATTGCTGACGCTAAAGGTTTAGCTGCTTCATAAGCAATGTAATATAAAGGCTTACCCGCTGCTTGAGCATAGACTGGCGGTGTGTCTCCAGTAACGCCGACATCGAGTGAGCCAACAGCCAAGGCTTCTAAAATTTGTGGGCCGGCAGGGAACTCGTTCCAAGTGATTTTGGCATTTGGAAATTCTTGTTCAAATAGTTTTTGCTGTTTGGCAATTGCAAAGTTAATCGAGCTTTTTTGAAAACCAATACGAAGCTCTTTTACAGTAGGATCTATTGCCCAAGCGGGTGCAGCAATCGTTAAACCTAAGATAGCGACTGCGCTAAAGCGCTTAACTAATTGGGCCCACTGACCCTTATTAAATAATGACTGATGTTGCATATAGATATCCTTGTTCCCTTAAGGCAAGGCACAGCATTTATATCGTTATTTAAGCTGTGCCAAAGCTGGGTTTATTTCAGTTTTAAAATGGCATCTTGAATGGTGAGCTTGTTTGGAATGAGCTTTTGCGCATAAAAGGCATCGGCTACATATTGTTGTTCTTGGGCTACCTTGTCAGATATTGGCTGAACACCAAAACCCATTCGCGAAATAGAAGTTTTGAGTACATCAAATTCAAGTGCGGTAGGTTTTTCGAGTAGCTTGGCCGCTTCATCTTGATGCGTGCTGACCCATTGGGTTGTTTGGTTGAGTGTCTGCACAACAGTGTTGAGTACTTTTGGATTACTTTCTGCAAATTTACGATCAGCTAAGTAGAACTGATGATTGCTTACCAAGTTTTCACCTGTTGCTAAAACGCGAGCTTGAATTTGATGTTCAGCTGCTGCAAAGAACGGGTCCCAAATCACCCACGCATCGACAGCGCCTTTTTCAAAGGCAGCACGTGCGTCTGATGGAGGTAAATAAACAGGTTGAATATCACTTAAGCTCAAGTGATTTGCTTCTAGAACTTTCAATAAAAGGTAGTGAACATTCGAACCTTTATTCAGTGCGACACGTTTGCCTTTTAAATCCTGAATAGAGTGAATAGGAGAGTCTTTTTGTACCAATAACGCTTCTGCTTTTGGTGCAGCAGGTTGGTTTGCAACATAGACTAAATTTGGATTGGCTGCTTGAGCAAAAATAGGTGGTGCTTCACCTGCCTCACCCAATGAAACGCTTCCAACATTTAGACCTTCAAGTAATTGAGGTCCCGCAGGAAACTCAACCCATTTCACTTGTACGCCTTGATCTTTGAGTGCTTTTTCCAAGTCACCACGTGCTTTTAAAATAGGAAGGATGCCATATTTTTGGTATCCAATATTTAGAGTTGTGGTGGAGTGTTCCTCTTTTTTGGCACAACCACCTAGCATCATCACTCCCGCAAGGCTGGCAGCAATGACTGAATATTTTGCCCATGAAGTGGAATTAAAAAGTGCCATGTGGTTTCGTGCTCCCCGAAAGAGAAAAAGAAAAATAATTGGATGAGCAGATACCCTAAAGGGATTTTTATTTCATAAAAAATAAGTATTCAGTCTTTATTTATGCAAAAAAAAGCTAAAAACATTCGGCGATAAACTTATGCAAAAAAATGATTTATTAAATAGAATAATATTTAAAAAATAGTGTTTAAGTTTTTGTAAATAAAATGAAAAATATTAAAATAATAAAATTTAAAGATTTAAAAAAAGTACAACCATACATTAATGGTATGTATGGTCGTACTTTTTGGACTAAGCTTATCTGAAATAAGAATATCTTAAAAAATGCAAAGCCTATGGAAGCAGTTTTTTAAAGACTAAAGAATTTCTTTGGTAGTTATAAAGTGCCTGACGGGCATTGGGTAATTCATCCACAGTAACTTGGTGGAAGCCATGTTCTAAAAACCAGTGTGCAGTTCGTGTTGTTAAAACAAATAATTGACGAATGCCTTGTTGTTTGGCCTTTTCCTCAAGGAATTGCAGAATTTGGCTACCACGGTTGGATTTGCGATAACTTGGGTGTACTGCTACACAAGCAATTTCTGCCGAACGAGTTTCATTAAATTCAGTTGGAATTGGATAAAGAGCAGCACAGGCCAAAATCATACCGTCTCGTTCAATAACCGCAAACTGGCTAATTTCTTGCTCTAAACGTTCACGTGAGCGATAAACCAAAATACCTTCTTCTTCTAACGGGCGTAATAGATTCATTAGGCCGCCGACATCTTGAATATGCGCCATACGAACTTCTTCATAATGCGCATCGGTAATCATGGTGCCCACACCATCACGCGTGAACAGTTCTTCAATGAGTGCGCCATCATAGGCATATGAAATCAAATGAACACGGTGTACACCCGATAGAGAAGCTTTTTTTGCTTCTTGTAAATGTAGGGTCAAGGTAGGGCTACTGGCTTGGTATTGTTGAATATAGTAGTCAAGTTGATGCGGACTCAATTCACGCAATAATTGTCCTTCTTCATTGAGCAAACCTTGTTGCTCACCTAAAAATATTAATTTATCTGCTTTTAAATAGGTTGCTGTTTTCGTTGCTACTTCTTCAGCTCTTAAATTAAATACTTCACCTGTGGTTGAATAACCAGTTGGACCAAGTAAAACAATATTATCGTTATCAAGATGGCGTTCAATCGCGTCGGTGTCTATGGAACGAACCTCTCCTGTAAGCTGAAAATCCATGCCATCACGAATACCATAAGGTTTAGCTGTTACAAAGTTTCCTGATACGACGTCTATGCGAGCACCGTACATTGGAGAGTTAGCCAACCCCATAGATAACAGTGCTTCGATTTCTAAACGAATAGAACCTACAGCACTCATGACACAACTTAATGATTCGCGTGTGGTAATACGGCTATTGTCATAAAAAGGTGTTTCGATACCTTTATCTTTAAGGTTTTGATTAATTTGTGGACGTGCGCCGTGGACTAAAATTAAGCGAATACCGAGTGAATGCAATAAAGCAATATCATGGATAATATGCTCGAAATTAGGGTCGCGGACTGCTTCACCGCCAAACATTAGAACAAAAGTTTTATCGCGATGGGCATTAATATAAGGTGCTGAATGTCGGAACCAATGTACATAATGTTGGGTGTTATTATGTGATTTCTCTAAAGACTTAGTTGGCATACCGATCTCGAATCAACAGCAAAAAGATATAAAGATGATTCTAAACAAAAAAGCTTAAAGTCGCATGTATTAGATAGAAAAACACCCAAATTACATTTGGGTGTTTGATGTTTTATTAAATTAACGAATCACTTTAATGATTTTATGGCTTTGTTCATTTACTAGTACATAGTTTCCATTCACTTTATACCATTTTTGAAAACGCCCAGGTTTGGTCAATTTCTGGTGTGAGCGATAGTCAATTGCATAACGTGGGTGTTGATATTGATGCGGCACAACTTGGCCTTCTCGCCAGATATTCGCATGGTCATCTTTGTGAATGACTTTGACTGGTCTGACATCATGGTCTCGGTAGTTACCATGATGGTCATGATCATTTGGTGCAGCCATTGCTGTTGTTGCAATTAAACCACTCATTGAAAGAACAATTGCTGTTGTTAGTTTTTTCATCATGAACCTCGAATGATCAATTAAATTTCGATAATTGAAGGTTAGTGAAAAATTACAGATAAATCGTGAAGGCTAAGAACAATAAATGTGAAAAATATCTATCAAATAAGAAGAAATTTAGAATATATAAGTTTTTAATATCTTATTGATATAAAAAATAAAAAAAGGATAAAACCGATTGGCTTTATCCTTTTTATTAACTGATAGTGAGGAGCTATCAGTTTTATAAACCACGAATGCTAACAATACTGTTAGAGTCTGTGTCGACTAAAATATAGTCATTGTTAATTTTATACCATTGCTGGTTACGGTCTGGTTTAGGCAAGTTACTGTCTCTATAGTCGACCTTATAGCCATTGCCGCGATAATGCTGTGGCATGACATAACCAGGCTGCCAGCGATGTTGTTTTAGACGCTCAAAACCGCGTTCTTCACGCATACGGCGTTCATCGCGAAAACGATCTTCATCATCGTCACGGTCATGTTTATGCCCACGATCATTCCATTCACCACGAGGCCCACCTTTAGGTCCTTTCTGGCCATGTCCTCGGTCAAATGGAGGATCAGCAAAGCTTGCCATACTGGTGGTCAGTACAGTTATGCTAAGGGCTAAGATGGTGAACAACTTTTTCATGATGCATCCTCGTTTACATCTGATGTCTCTCATGTTGAATACTGTACGCGCAAAATGCAGAGAAACTGTGAAGATCATTTAATGCTTCAATTAAAATTACGGATAAATCCAGTGTTTTATCAATAATAAAAAAGGCTTGTATATATCTTTTCAGGTATAGCCAAGCCAGATGTGATGATCGGCCGTAATTTATTTTAGCTTTTCATCTATAGTTATTTAGTCCTGTGCATCAATACTTTGACCATTGAGCGTCAGGCTATCTTCACCCATTAAATAAAGATAAGCTGGCATGATTGACTCTGGTGTTAGTAATGTTTTTGGATCTTCTTCAGGATAAGCTTTAGCACGCATTGCGGTACGTGTTGCACCTGGGTTAATGCAGTTAAAGCGAATATTTGGATAAGTATGCTCAGCTGCAAAAATTTTGCTCACAGCTTCAATCGCGACTTTAGATACTGAATAAGCACCCCAAAGTGCACGTGCTTCGCGACCTACGCCAGAGCTGGTAAACACAACAGAAGCGTTATCTGATTTTTGTAAAAGTGGGAGTAAGGCTTGAGTAAGCGCAAAAGGTGCACGTAAATTGACTGCCATCACATCATCCCATACCTCTGCTGGATAATGGGCGAGTTCTACTCGGTCACCTAAAATACCGGCATTGTGCAAAATACCATCTAGACGTCCAAATTGCTTTTCAAGTGTACTCACTAAAAAGTCATAATCACGATCAGAAGCACTCGAAAGCTGGAGTGGTAAAATTGCAGGCTGAGGGGCGCCTAAACCTTCAATTTCATCATAAATTACTTCAAGTTTATTTAAGGTTCTACCATGCAAGACTACAGTTGCACCATGTAAAGCATAACTGAGGGCCGCAGCTCGCCCAATTCCATCACCTGCACCAGTGATTAAAATAATTCGATCTTTGAGTAGATCTGGACGAGGTTGATATTCTGAATATTTCATTGGTAAACCTCCTTCTTTTTATATTGATATAAATAACCGTTAAAAAAGCCTGTAAAACTCTTGTGTTAACCTATCATACGCTGATTTTCCTGTAGAGCAGGAAGCTTTTGACGTAACATCTCGTGTAATTCTGTCACCGTATTTACAATCGAATCAGCTTGCCAAGCAGCTAGATCATCACGATGTTCAATAGGTAAATAACCGTATGCTGCCAAGATGGTATACATATTTGCATTGCGACCAGCATCAATATCACGAGGGTGGTCACCCACATAAATAATTTCATCTGCTGGAATATTTAACTGCTTTGCAGCCAAATACATCGGTTCCGGGTCAGGCTTAGTTTTAGAAACATCTTCCGGACACACCAACACCGCGCAGCGCTCAGTCAGGTTTAATTTCTCTAATAATGACTCACTTAAACCGCGTGGTTTATTGGTCACAATACCCCACGGAATTTGCTGAGCTTCTAACTCTTCTAAAAGCGGATACATGCCTTCAAACAGGTCTGTATCGACGACAATATTATTGCCATAAATATCTAAAAAGTTTTGGCGATGCGCCAAGAAAATTGGGTTGGTCACATCCAGTTCTGGATAGACCAATTTGACCATCGCACGTGCACCTTCAGAAACCTGAGTGCGGATGAGATCTGCTTCTACCACAGGACGTCTTTCATCACGGCACATTTGTTGAATAATACGGATAAAGTCGGCAGCCGTGTCGATGAGAGTGCCGTCTAAATCAAATAAAACAGCTTTCATCATGCACCTGTCTTTACTGTATGAACCATATAGTTAACATCAACATTTGGTGCTAACCAATAACGTTTCGTAATAGGGTTGTAGTGTAAGCCCGTCATTTCTTTTAACGTTAGGCCTGCATTACGAATGTCATGTGCCATTTCTGAAGGGCGAATGAACTTGTGATAATCATGCGTACCTTTTGGAAGCATGCGTAGCACGTATTCAGCACCAATAATGGCGAACAAATAAGATTTTGGATTACGGTTAATGGTCGAGAAGAACACATGACCACCCGGTTTAACCAAAGCCTGACATGCTTTAACAATAGATGCTGGGTCTGGAACGTGTTCCATCATTTCCATGCAAGTGACCACATCGTATTGGCCTGCTTGTTCTTGAGCCAACTCTTCAACTGGAATTTGGCGATATTCAATATTTTGAACATTTTCTTGTTGAGCATGCAAACGGCCTACGGCTAAAGGCGCTTCACCCATATCAATGCCCAGTACATCTGCTCCACGACGTGCCATGCTTTCAGCTAAAATACCGCCACCACAGCCGACATCAAGTACTTTTTTACCAGCGAGACCGCCTGCACGTTCATCAATCCAGTTAAGACGTAGTGGATTGATCTGGTGAAGTGGGCGAAATTCAGAATGTTGATCCCACCATTTGGCAGCAAGTGCTTCAAACTTTGCGATTTCTTGTAAATCAACATTCAATTGCGACATGGTGCTACCTCTAAACTTGAGTTATCTTTTTGGATGTAGTTCGCCGTTAGTGTAGCGATTATTGGGAAAAAAGCGATAAACCCAATAAAAAACTTCACAGAAGCAAAACGAATTTAGCATATTTGTTTTATATTTAGGGCATAAGCTAATGCATAACAACTTAGAGGAAAAGCTGTAGCAATGAAAAAATTGGTTTTGGGTGGTTTGAGTGCAGCAATTATGGCCGTATCGGGTAGTGCAATGGCAGCAGATTTCGTTGCTGGTAAAGACTACACCGTGATTGCCAATCCAGGCAAAGTGGAAGTACCGGGGAAAATCGAAGTACGTGAGTTCTTTTGGTATGGCTGTCCGCACTGTTTTAAACTTGAGCCACATATGCAAGCGTGGTTAAAACAGGCGCCGAGTGATATACGTTTCGTACGTACACCAGCCGCTATGAACAAAGTATGGGAACAGGGGGCACGTACTTATTATACATCTGAGGCATTAGGTGTACGTAAGCGCACTCACTTGCCGTTATTCCATGCGATTCAGGTAAATGGTCAGCAGATTTTTGACCAAGCTTCTGCGGCTAAGTTCTTCACACGTTATGGTGTGCCTGAACAGAAATTTAATAGTACTTACAACTCATTTGCTGTGACTGCAAAAGTTGCCGAATCAAATAAACTTGCTCAACAGTACCAATTAACAGGCGTTCCTGCTGTAGTGGTAAATGGTAAATATGTTGTACAGGGTGAAGATGGTAAAGTTACTCAAGTACTTAACTACTTAATTGAGAAAGAACGTAAAGCAAAATAATTTTGATTGCGTTAAAAAAAGGGCTTCATCAGAAGCCCTTTTTTTAATATTTAATTACTTTCATAATCACGAAATAATTCAATTAATTTTGATGATTTTCTTCTTCAATCTGGAAATTTAGCGCATCAAAATTGGTGGTTTGCGTGGGTAATGACAATGCCTGATTAATATATAAATTAATCAATTTTTGGCGAGAACCAATCGAACGCTGATAGTAAGTCGAATTTAAAAGTAGTGATGCACCGTAAGTGAGTGACCAGATATAAGATAAATAGTCACGAATCGACATATCATAATTTAATGATTTTAAATAACTTTCGGTAATATCTTTAATCGCTAGAATACGTTGCTGACGGATTTCATACAGCTCTTCAAAAAGGTGCTTCAACTTAGATTCTGTCATGGTCAGATTTTCTTCAAGTTGATGCAATAAAATCGTTTTTCCCGGTGTGAGCAAATGGTGGAGCATATACCGTGGTGCATACTCTTTAAAATCAGTATTATATTTTTGAGAAATTTCTAAAATTTGTTTTTCATTTTGAATAATCAATTCAAGCAGAAGTTCATTTTTACTTCTAAAGTGCTTATAAAGCGTACCTTTTGCAATATCGAGCTCGGCCACTAATTCATCTAGAGTAATTTCCTGATTGTTTTCTAGTAACAATTTTTCAGCAACGCTTAGAATTTTTTCTTTGCGCATCAAAAATTGTGTATGACGATCAAGATTCATAGGTATTCCCGCACCAGTTTGGCCTAACGAATAGTTTACTTCCTGTAAAAAGAAAAAGACTTTTCTCGAAATTTTAGCCTTTTTCTTTCACTCTTTACGTATTAACACATAACCTGTTTTTTGTCATTTGCCAGTTTTACCGTTCCCAGTTGGCAATGCCTCTAAACAGTAAGCGAACTTGTGTAGATGCATTTTCAATAAAGGCAGTTTGCTGCTGTTTGAGTTGCTCACCTTGATATTGTTTGGCTAGGTTGAGCCACGTCATTGCCCACGTAAATGACATATTGGTCAAAATGGTAGATAAGACATTTAAGTCTTGAGGGTTTTGAATATGTTTAAAATTTTCGAGTTTAGTCAGATCTGTCGTTAAGTCTTCAATTAAAAATTCAATTTCTCTAGCAATGGCTGCACGAACAGTTTCCGAGCCGCCCCAACGTTCAGCAATCATAAATTGCCACTGTTTCGGACTATGGTTCACTGCCTGCACAAATAGCTCAATGCTGGTTTGGGTTTTAGCAGATTTATGTTGTAAATAACTTTGTCCAAGTTGATGCAAAACACTTTTTAAATGCAGTGCAACTTGATCAACCAGTTCTTTACCAAGTTCATCCATGTCTTGAAAATGACGATAGAACGCTGTTGGTACCAAACCTACTTCACGTGCAACTTCACGCAAACTGATACTACTGAACGAACGCCCAGACGTGCTCAGATGCAAGGCAGCATCGAGAAGTGCCTGACGACTTTGCTGTTTTCGTTCATCCCGTATCGACATTAAAAAAACCTATTTAAACCGTGAGCCAAAGTCTAACAAAAAAGAGCAAACTTTCATAAAAAAAATAGTGAACAAGTGTTGACTGAGTGAACACTTATAAATATAGTGTACATATGTTCACTATACGAACATGTGTTCACTCAAATAAATAGCCAGAAACAAAAGAGGAACGTATGAACGCAACACTTAACTATCAACCGCATTGGGTTCGAGAAGATTTCGTTGATTTTATTTTGCAAAAAATTAACGTGTCTTGGGCTTGGAAAAGGGTACTTGCAGAAGTTACCGTAGTTCAGCCACTGCATACCGATATGGTACTGATCAAGCTTAAACCAAATCGTAATTTTAATTTCGATCAGGTTTGTGCGGGACAAAGTATTTTACTGACTTTGCTTATCGATGGCGTTTACCAACAACGTAGTTACTCGATTATTGAAGTAACCACTCAAGGTGAAATCGCTTTAGGTATTAAAGTACAAGGCTTAGTGTCTCGTGCAGCTCAACTGTTACATGTCGGTGAGTGTGTTGAAATTTCACAGCCACAAGGTGATTTCACTTTGCATCAAGGCCAGCAGCCTGCCATCTTAATCGCATCAGGAAGTGGCATTACTGCAATTTATTCACTCTTGCAGCAAGCTTTGAAACAGCAGCTTAAACAAATTCATGTGATTTATTTTAATCGTGCAGAAATTTTTCATGCTGAATTAAAAGCTTTGGCAGAGCAGTACCCACAGCTTCAATATCATTTTTTTAATACCACCGAGCAAAAACAGCATTTAACTGAAAGTTTACTGCAAAAGCTTGTTCCTGACTTCGAGCAAATAGCAACTTATGTGTGTGGTCATCACGGCATGATGCAACAGGCAAATGAAATTTATGCCCAAAAAGGTGCTCAGTCTCAGCTTCATCAAGAGTATTTCCAACCACTTCAAGTGATGGGAACCCATACCGCACAGCCTGTTATTTTCCGCCGTGCCCAACACGAGTTTTTAGCTGAAACGAATTTATTGAGCAGTGCAGAGCAAGCAGGACTACGTCCGCAACATGGCTGCCGTATGGGTGTCTGCAATAAATGTAGCTGCACCAAAGTAAGCGGTATCACTCAAAACCTGTTAACAGGTGAAATTGAAGACCAACCGAATCGTCCAATTAAACTATGCGTGAGCCAGGCATTAAGCCCAGTCACGATTGATCTATAAAAAGAATTACAGAGGATTAACCCTATGAATATGGCATTAGAATTTTCTACTGTTTCTAAATCTGCTCATTTAACACCAGAGCAAACTGCTGAGTTTGGTCGCCGTGTTGAGCAGATTCGTCAAGACGTTATGCAAAGTCTTGGTGAACAAGACGCAAAATATATCTACAAAGTACGTAATTTTGTTCGCTACACCGAAATCGCATCGCGTGGCATGTTGATGTTTGGTGGCTGGATTCCACCTGTCTGGTTATTGGGAACAGGCTTACTAGGTATTTCTAAAATTGTAGAAAACATGGAACTTGGTCATAACGTCATGCATGGTCAGTTTGACTGGTTAAATGAACCAAGCCTGAACGGTAATACTTACGATTGGGATACCATTGCATCGGGTGATGACTGGCGTGAAACACATAACTATATACATCACACTTATACCAATATTGTAGGTAAAGACCATGATGTGGGTTATGGCCTTTTACGAGTAAGTGACCAACAAAAGTGGGAACCTCGTCACCTGTTTAATATTCCGTTAGGTTTACAATTAATGTTTTTCTTCGAGTGGTATGTAGGTGTGCAAAACTTACATCTTGAAGATGCATTAGTTTATAAAACCAAGAGCTGGAAACAGGTTTGGAATGATTCGGCTAAAGTGCGTAAAAAAGCAACGCGCCAAGTTTTAAAAGACTATGTGTTTTTCCCTGTCATCTCTGGTCCTATGTTTTTACCAGTTTTTGCAGGAAATGTAGTTGCGAATATTATTCGTAACTTGTGGTCATCTGCTGTGATCTTTAATGGTCACTTTACTGAAGATGCAGAAACGTTTGAGCCAGATAATACCGATACTGAAACTAAGGCAGAGTGGTATTTACGTCAGATTCGTGGTTCAAGTAATTTTAGTGGGACAGAATGGCTTCATTTTCTGAGTGGTAACTTAAGTCATCAAATTGAACACCATTTATTCCCAGATATGCCTGCCAACCGCTATAAAGAAGTAGCGCCAAAAATTAAGACCCTCTGTGCAGAATATGGCATTAATTACAACGAAGCGAACTTTATGCGTCAGTTCTGGAGTGTATGGGTGCGTTTAGCAAAATGCTCACTGCCAAACCACACCACAGGAAAAGTAATGCAGACATTGGAAAAGTTAAAAGCAAAATTCAAATTTGCGTAATCTCAGTTAATCCAAAATAGCTCCTTCTTAGGGGCTATTTTTATTTTTGAGTTATGAAAAGTGCAGACTTACATTTGAAAGTAGGGAATAAACTCAACCTGTCAAAATCCTTTGCTATACTATGCCCAAGTTTGTATTTAAGAGAAGTTAGGAAGGATTATGCGTATTGACCAACGTGCATTAGACCAATTACGTGAAGTGAAAATTACACGAAACTACACCCGTTATGCTGAAGGTTCTGTGCTGGTCGAATTTGGTCACACCAAAGTCCTTTGTACTGCAAGCATTGATAACTCAGTGCCACGCTTTCTAAAAGGCCAAGGTCAAGGCTGGGTAACAGCAGAATATGGCATGTTACCGCGCTCAACACACTCACGTTGTGACCGTGAAGCTGCTCGTGGTAAACAAACTGGTCGTACTCAAGAAATCCAACGCCTGATTGGTCGTAGCTTACGTGCGATGGTTGATTTGAAAAAGCTTGGTGAAAATACCATTACCATCGACTGTGATGTCATTCAGGCAGATGGTGGTACACGTACTGCTTCAATCACTGGTGCTGCTGTAGCATTGGTTGATGCGATGAATGTTTTACTTGCACAGAAAAAAATTAAGCAAGATCCGCTTAAAGGCTTAGTTGCTGCAATTTCTGTAGGTATGTACCAAGATGAAGTACTTCTTGATCTTTGCTATGAAGAAGATTCGAACTGTCAAACTGACTTAAACGTAGTAATGACACAAGCGGGTGAGTTTATTGAAATTCAAGGTACAGCCGAAGATAAACCCTTTACTCGTGCACAAAGCAATGCCATGTTAGAAATGGCTGAAAAAGGAATTGCCGAGCTGATTAAAAAGCAGCAAGAAGCTTTAGGCTGGTAATTTCAAGTTATCTAAAAAACGCATCTTCGGATGCGTTTTTTTATGCCTTCATCAAATCGACATAAAAACATCACTTGCCTGTCACTTTTTCGCTTTATTAGTAGTTCGCATTTAAACCGTTTGGAAAAAACTAATGCGAAAACTTTCACTTTTATTCATTACATCTTTAGCGCTTATGCTCAGTGCTTGTAACGATGACAACAACTCAGATAATTCATCGCCAACAACACCGCCAACCAGCAATTGCAAAATGCACTGTGCACCATAATAAAAAATTAAGGATGAAAAAATGAATCGTCGCGAATTTCTTTTAAATTCTACAAAAACTATGTTTGGGACCGCTGCTCTGGCGAGTTTCCCGCTGAGTATTCAAAAAGCGCTAGCAATTGATGCCAAAGTTGAAAGTGGAACTATTCAAGATGTTAAACACATCGTGATTTTGACTCAGGAAAACCGTTCTTTTGATAATTATTTTGGAACGTTAAAAGGTGTACGTGGTTTCGGTGACCGTTTTACCATTCCAATGACAGAAAGTCGTAAGGTTTGGGAGCAATACGATGCCAAGAAAAATAAAGTATTGCCTTACCATTTAGATAGTCGTTTAGGAAATGCTCAGCGAGTTTCAGGCACTCCTCACTCATGGTCTGATGGCCAAGCAGCTTGGGACAATGGTCGTATGAGTGATTGGGTAGCCTACAAAAAAACGCAGTCGATGGGCTATTACAAAAAGCAAGAAGTTGAATATCAATTTGCCTTAGCGAATGCTTTTACGATTTGTGATGCGTACCACTGCGCTATGCATGCGGGAACTAACCCGAACCGTAAATTTATCTGGACGGGAACCAATGGCCCTACAGGTGCAGGTGTTGCGAGTGTGGTAAATGAATTTGATGGGATTGGACCATCAACAGAAGGTTATGAATGGACGACATATCCTGAGCGTTTACAGCAGGCTGGCGTGACATGGAAAGTTTATCAAAATATGCCAGATAACTTTACTGATAACCCTTTAGCTGGTTTCAAGCAATATCGCCGTGCAAATGAGCAATCTGGTCAACCTGTCAGTAACGACACACTAACGTGTCCAGCATATGATGAAAAGATTGATGCGACTCAACCACTTTACAAAGGTATTGCCAATACCATGCCAGACGGTGGTTTTCTAGGAACTTTTAAAGCTGATATTGCGCAGGGTAAATTACCGCAAGTGAGTTGGTTAGTTGCTCCTGCAACTTATAGTGAACATCCGGGGCCTTCTAGTCCTGTACAGGGCGCTTGGTATATTCAGGAAGTATTAAATGCTTTAACTGAAAACCCTCAAGTGTGGAGTCAAACCGTTTTATTGGTGAACTTCGATGAAAATGACGGTTTCTTTGACCATGTCCCTTCACCAAGTGCACCGTCTAAAGATTTAAACGGTGTCGTATATGGAAAAACTACATTAAGTGATCAGCAAGTATCTTATGAGTATTTTAATCATCCAGCAGTAGCAACTTCAAAATCTCAACCTAAGCCAGATGGTCGAGTATACGGGCCGGGTGTACGCGTTCCGATGTATGTGATTTCTCCGTGGAGCCGTGGAGGATGGGTAAATTCTCAAGTCTTTGATCATACTTCTATTTTACAGTTCTTAGAAAAACGTTTTGGTGTGCAAGAGCCGAATATTAGCCCATACCGCCGTGCTGTATGTGGTGATTTAATAACAGCATTTAATTTTAAAACACCGAACCTTTTGCCCGTTGCTGAACTAGATGGGAAGAAAACTAAAGCCGAAGCCGATGCAATTCGTGTTGCTCAAGCTTTATTGCCACAAGTTCCTGTTCCGAGCCAGCAGCAATTTCCTCAGCAGGAAATGGGGATTAGACCATCACGTGCTTTGCCATATATTTTGCACACCAGTGCCAAAGTCGATGCCACTCAAAAAACTGTAAAGCTAATGTTCTCAAACACGGGCAAACAAGCAGCAGTTTTTCATGTGTATAACCGATTAGATCTTACAGCAATTCCACGTCGTTATATGGTTGAGGTGGGTAAACAGCTTGATGACGTGTGGAATGCTACAAATGGACAGTATGATTTGTGGGTACTTGGACCAAATGGTTTCCACCGTGCATTTAAAGGTAATTTGAGTCAAGTTAACCAGACTCAAGCATTACCGGAAATTAGAGTATGTGTGGAAGAGTGTGATGCGAATTTATATTTAAAAGTACGTCACGACGGCAATAAGTCAGTCAAACTCACAGTTAAAGCAAATGCTTATCTTCCAAACAAGACATGGGCTATAGAAACGAATAGTTCCGAAAAAGAACTGGTTTGGGATATGTCTGAATTTGGTGGTTGGTATGACTTTACGGTGACATTAGCGGACGATGCGACGTTTAGTCGCCGTTTTGCAGGACGTATAGAAACTCAAGAAGATTCAATTTCTGACCCATATATGGGATATTTAGAGTCTTAAGTTGCTGTAATGCATGAATATTAAGCTGAAGTCTTAGTTAATAATTATTTTAAATTAGTTAGCACGACGGAGTCTTATCGTTTATTCATCCAGTGGAAGTAGCTAATTCGTTACTTTGGTTTCGCCCAAAGTAACCAAATGCATTTGTCATCTACAAAACCTGTTCTCTTTCTGCATATATCTGATTTATTGCAAAAACAATATATTTATAAATTTTGGGCAGGTTGTAGATGACATCTCGCACAATCTCATGTTGGGAAATATAAATGAAGACAGGTAATAACTTGTTGTATAGATGAATAATAAAAATAAAGACTTACCTTTTGTAACAGAATCTCCTAAGCTTGGTCATATTTATCTTTTACCTTGAAACCCTGAATTTTTAAAAGTGATGGGGAAAATTTATGCTACAAGGTTTTATTGTATTATTAGCAGTAGTTACATTTGTCTTAATGGCTGCCGACCCACGAGATAACGGGGCACAAGCGACTCAGTCAGCATGGCAAAAAACACAAGCGGCAGACATGACCAAGTCGCAAAAAAATACCAATAATGATGTGGATTTTATTTAGGCATTAAAACGCATTGATAAATCAACGGCTTTGACATCTTTAGTCAACACACCCATAGAAATATAGTCGACACCAGTAGTCGCCACTTCGCGTAAGTTTTCAATGGTGATATTGCCAGAAGCTTCGAGTTTACAGCGACCTGCTACGTGTTTTACAGCATCAATCATTTGTTGTTGGCTAAAATTGTCGAGCATGACAATATCAGCACCCGCTTCAAGCGCTTGGTTTAGCTCATCCCAAGTTTCAACTTCGACTTCAACAGGTTTGCCTGGCGCAATTTGATGTGCTTTTGCAATCGCTTGAGCAATACCACCAGCTGCCATAATATGGTTTTCTTTAATTAAGAATGCATCAAATAAACCAAGACGATGGTTTTGTCCGCCGCCAATAGCAACAGCGTATTTTTGTGCAATACGTAAGCCCGGTAAAGTTTTACGTGTATCGAGAAGTTTTGTATTTAAACCTTCAAGATGCTGAACATATTCAGCAGTTTTTGTTGCAACAGCAGACAAAGTTTGAATAAAGTTTAAAGCAGGGCGCTCTACAGTCAGTAAGCTACGTGCAGAACCTGCAAGTTTTAAAAAGGCTTCGTTTGCAGCAACACGTTCACCTTCTTGTTTTAGCCAAGTCACTTGAACAGTATTGTCATAAGCTGAGATGAGCGCATTCACCCACGGCTGTCCAGCTAAAACCATATCTTCACGGCTAATAATGGTCGCGGTTGCCTGCTCATCTTCAGGCGTGAGCATAGCGGTAATGTCACCGTCCCCAATATCTTCTTGTAATGCTTGTTGAATATTGATTTGAATTGACTGTTCAAGCAAAGACTGAGGTATGCTCATACGGTTTCCATTTTGTCGATGACCCTAAAACTTGCGATATATTAGCACCGTCGACTTTAAAAATAAGCTGTTTTATGCGTTTAATCGCGATAAACAATCGTGCTGACTACTTTGAAAAGCACATAACTGTTTTAAACTAAAACAATGGCAAGCAATTTATTGGCACTTCAATGAAGAAAATCACACCGTATGAAGTTATAGATGGACAATTAAAAGGGGCGAGACAAGTTCCTTCTCCAAATTTTAACCAGCGTCCGACTGGTACCGAAATTCAAATGATTGTGGTTCATAATATTAGCTTGCCACCATCTCAATTTGGGGGAGGCTATATTGAGCAGTTTTTCCAAAATAAATTAGATTGGTCCGTACATCCCTATTTTCAGACTATTGAAGGTATGCAAGTCTCTACGCACCTGTTAATTTTACGAACAGGTGAAGTCCTACAGTTTGTTAACTTTAATGATCGTGCATGGCATGCAGGACGTTCGAGCTATTTAGCTAAAGTTGAATGCAATGATTATTCAATTGGAATAGAACTTGAAGGAAGTGATGACTTGCCTTTTGAGGAAGTACAGTACAGCGTACTAACCGATGTAGTTACCGCTATTCGTCAGGCTTATTCTGAAATTAAAAATCATATTGCAGGGCATTCGGACATTGCACCGGGCCGAAAAACTGATCCGGGGCCTTATTTTAAATGGCAACACTTTAGACAACTGTTAGCACAGAAAAAAACTTGAGTTCATTCATCATTTCACAACGAAAAGATTTTCTAGTTTCATTACAATAGCGACTTTCGAATATAGCTGTAGGTGAGTACGATGGCATTGTGGCGATCGACTTTTATTGTCAGTGCGATGACGATGTTGTCACGGGTATTGGGCTTAGTACGAGATGTCGTATTGCTCAACGTGTTTGGTGCGGGTAAAGATTTCGATACCTTTGTCGTTGCTTTTCGTATTCCCAACTTCTTTCGAAGGTTGTTTGCCGAAGGGGCTTTTTCACAGGCTTTTATTCCGGTACTAACCGAATATAAAACAGGCCGAGCACATGCTGAAGTTCAAATCCTGATTAGTCGGGTATTTGGTTGCTTACTCACAGTCATGACCTTACTCACTTTCGTGGCTATGGTCTTAGCACCTGCAATCATCTATATGTATGCGCCGGGTTTCCATAATGACCCTGAAAAGTTCGATTTAGCGGTCAGCATGTTCCGTCTGACTATTCCATATTTAATGTTTATGTCACTGACTGCTTTTGCCAGCAGTATCTTAAACAGTTACGGTTCTTTTGCTTCCCCAGCTTTTTCACCTGTATTGCTCAATGTAGCAATGATTGCAGGTGCATGGTGGCTTACACCATATATGGCTGAGCCAATTAAAGCATTAGGATGGTCAGTTGTAGCAGCGGGTATTTTACAGTTAGCTGTACAAATTCCTGAGTTATGGCGTAAAAACCTCTTAATTCCACCTAAAGTTGATTTTAAACACGAGGGTGTAGAGCGTATTTTAAAATTAATGCTTCCTGCATTATTTGGCGTATCTGTAACTCAGATTAACCTGTTGTTAAATACAATTTGGGCATCTTTCATGCAAGATGGTTCGGTATCTTGGCTCTATAGTGCTGAGCGTATGACGGAACTACCTTTAGGTTTAATTGGTGTTGCGATTGGTACAGTAATTTTACCTTCGCTTTCAGCACGCCATGCTGAGCAAGATCAAGAAAAGTTCCGCGGTATGATCGACTGGGCAGCAAAAGTTATTGTATTGGTGGGATTACCAGCAAGTATTGCTTTATTTATGCTTTCTACACCGATTATTCAAGCTCTATTCCAACGTGGTGAGTTTGACCTACATGACACTCAAATGACTGCACTTGCATTGCAATGTATGAGTGCTGGTGTAATTTCCTTTATGTTAATTAAGGTATTCGCACCGGGTTTCTATGCTCAACAAGATACCAAAACACCAGTCCGTGTGGGTTTAATGTCAGTTGCTGCAAATGCAATTTTAAACGTTGTATTTATTGGATTCTTTAAACTAATCAATTGGCAGGCTGAACATATGGCGCTTGCCTTGGCATCTTCAGGCTCGGCTTTGGTAAATGCTGGTTTACTCTACTTCTATCTACATAAGCGTAATATTTTCCGATTTGGCGCGCATTGGAAAAAATTAGTCCTTCAATATGGTTTAGCAAATCTTGCCATGATTGCAGCGCTTTGGTTTGGGTTAAGTTGGTACAACGGTGAACTTTCTCAATGGATCCGTATTGCTGAGGTCGCAGGTCTATGCGTAGTAGGCGTAATCGCTTACTTAATTGGCTTACTGATTACTGGTTTTAGACCGAGAGATTTAAAACATTAAAATAAAAAAGCGATCATTTATGATCGCTTTTTTCTAACTAAAAAAATTTATTTTGGCAAAACTTGTAGTAATTCAACATCAAAAATTAACGTGCTATTTGGACCGATACTGTCACCAGCACCTACTTCACCATAAGCAAGTTTAGCTGGAATGAAGAAACGGGTTTTACCGCCTTCTTTCATTGTTTGTAAGCCTTCTGTCCAGCCTGCAATAACTTGGTTTAATTGGAAATCTACAGGATGATTACGTGCAATTGAGCTATCAAAAACAGTCCCGTCAAGTAAACGACCTTCATAGTTGACTTTTACGCGAGAAGTAGCTTTAGGTGTTTTACCAGAACCTTCTTTTAATACCTGATATTGCAAACCCGATTTAGTTGTAATCACACCAGATTTTTTCGCATTTTCAGCGAGAAAAGCAGCGCCAGCCTGAGCATTTTGTTGCCCTAGTTTTTGAAACTCAACGAGCTGTTTAGCTTCTAAAGTTTTCTTATACTCATTAATTGCTTTCGCCATTTCTTCGTCTGTTAAGCGGGCATTTTTTTTCTGTGCCCCTTCTTGAAGACCTTGGTAAAAGATATCAAGATTTAAATCTGTTAATGCATCAGTATTATTACGACCCATTAAATAGCCATAACTATAGCTAAACTGATCCTTTGCTGGACTTTTATTTGTTATCGGTGCGGCAGCAAGAACAGATAAACTCATTGTTGATGCTGCAATAAACAAACTAATTTTTTTCATGCCATTTTCCAAAAAAACAGGAGAGTATAATGACTCTCCTGAATTGTTATTATTTCACTGAAATGAGTTCAACATCAAAAATCAGTGTACTGTTTGCAGGGATCCCTGGAAGTTCTTGTGGACCGTATGCAAGGTTTGATGGGATAAATAAAGTCGCTTTTCCGCCTTCTTTCATGAGTTGAAGACCTTCAGTCCAACCCGGAATGACCTGATTAAGCGGGAACTCAACTGGCTGACCACGCTTATAAGAACTATCGAAAACCTGTCCATTAATTAAGCGACCTTCATAATGTACTTTGACAACGGACTGAGCTGTTGGCTGCTTACCAGTACCTTCTTTAGTAATGATATATTGCAAGCCTGATGCAGTGGTTTTTACCCCAGCTTTAGTTTTGTTTTCAGTAAGGAATTGTGCATCTGCAGATTCAGAAGCTGTAACTGCTTGCTCTGATTTGTTTTGGTGCTGCATTTTTTGTTGTAACTCTTTTTCATAAGCTGCAACAGCTGCTTTTAAATCTTCTTGAGTATAAGCACTTGACTGCTTGCTACGAGCATCATGGATCCCTTGAACAAAGGCCTTAGTATCCAATTCTGGAGGAGTTTGTTGTGCAACTTCATAACCAAGAACATAACTGATTTTTTGAATTGGAGAAGCATTTTTGTCTGCTTTACGTCCGACTTCTGTGGTCGGATGTTGAGTTGCATAATATACAGGTACAAGTGCAGCACCGCCTAAAACTACAGCGACAGCAATGGGTAAGGCTTTACTCATAAAAGGTTCCAAAAATAATCATTTGAGTCTAAAAGGCTGCTTCGATCTTAGCATGCTTCGACTTAAGCATAGAATGTTTAACAAAAAAAACGAGTGGTTTTTTTATATATTTTAGTTAGTTTTAATTTGGCGAAACTTAAAAAATCAAATAAAAAAGCCGGATCATTTGATCCGGCTTTTTTTAAAAAACTCTTAATTAGTCTTCTTTTTGTGCTTTATATGCATAGGCATAGTTATAGCCATATCCACCGCCACTAGAGCGTTGAATATCGTTAAGGATAAAGCCATTCACTTTAACACCAGCTTGTTCAAAGCGGTTAACTGTTAACTCAAGCTCTTTCATATGAGATTTGATGTAACGGGCAACAATTAAGTTCACGCCTGTGTATTGTGAAATAATAATACCGTCAGTTACTGCAAGCACTGGAGGAGTATCAATAATGATATGATCATATTGAGTTTGGAGTTGCTCGAGTAATTCTTTAAATTGTGTAGAGCTCAACATTTCTGAAGGATTGGTTGGACTCTTACCTCGAGTAATCACATCAAGATTCGCAACTTGAGTTTTATGTAATACCTGTTGTAAAGCAGACTGTCCACTTAACAACTCAGAAAGACCAGGTTTCACATCAACATCGAAGTATTTATGCATATAGCCACGACGCATATCAGCATCAATCAATAATACGCGTTTATTTCCTTGTGCAAAAATAGTTGCTAGGTTCGTTGAAATAAACGATTTACCAACCTCTGGAGATGGTCCAGCAATCATAATAATATTATTTTTTGCTGTAGTTAATGCGAAGTGAATGGCAGTACGAATACTACGCAAACTTTCAATCGCAATATCATCACTACTTTTAACTGCTAAAATAGGAATACTCTTTTTCTTCTTCAAAATACTCATACGAGTTTCTTGAATAGGAGAACGAGGTACAGTTGCGTAAACTGGAAGATCCAGCTCGGTTTCGATTTGTGTAGAATCTTTAACGCCACTACGCATCATATTACGTAATAAAGCAATTAATATACCGATAAATCCACCAGCAAGTATAGATAGAGCTAAGACAATCAGTTTGTTTGGTTTAATAGGTTTAACAGGTTCTACAGCAGTATCAATGATACGAACGTTACCAATTTCACCAGCATTGGCGATCTTCAGCTGCTGATAAGAATTAAGTAAAGATGTATATAGTTCGGTATTTACTTTTACATCACGATAAAGTTGTAAATATAAACGTTGTGTTTCTGGAAGTTGAGTTAAACGATTATTAAGATCAGCAATCTTTTTATTAATCTCTGCAATTTGAGCATCAATTTGCAGAATTAATGGATGATCATTAGTATATTTAGCTGAAAGCTCAGCTTGTTTCTGTTGTAACTCGATTTTAAGCTTTTCTAAATCAATATTTTGTTTAAGTAATAGCTCCGATTCAGCATTCACATCGACTGTTTTATACTTCTCACGGAACTGGTTAAATTTGATCTCAGAATCCTCTAGCTGTTTTCGAAGTTCTGGCAACTGCTTTTCAAGAAATGCTAAAGTTTGTTTAGATTCTAGAGACTTTCTCTCAATGTTTTGTTCATGATAAACATTTAAAACATTATTAAGTACTTGCGTAATGTGCTCAGGATCTTGACCTAAATAACTTAGACCAATAACCCCTGTCATCTTTCCTTTTTCTGCAACACCATAAATATTATTAAAATTCTTAACAGCTGTTGGAAGAGCTGCTTTAGTTAAAGTGAAACTCTGTTTTTTTAAATCACCTTGTGCATCAAGTTGTACTTGCCATAAACCTTTTTCGCCATTTAGTACATTTTTCTTGTTTAACAATCCACTAAATATAACTTGATCTTTATAGGTTAGAGTAAATTGATTTACATCTTTAAACTCTAATTTTAGAGGTTTATCTAAATAATATTCAGGGATATTCAGTTGTTTAACTATCAATCTATTGTTCTGATTAATATAAGTTACAGCATCATGATGATACTCAAGTTTACTCTTATCTTGTGAAACAAGTTTACCAATCAAACCTAATTGATTATCTTTAATTTTAATATCAAGATTGAGATTATGAATTACTTGTCCCAAAACCATTCTAGAACGAAGAATCTCTATTTCTGGATCGGCTGGTGATTTTTGTGTTAAGCCGCCACTAACTTTGGAAAGATCTCCAAGTAAAGCAGCAGAGGCAGCACCTTTACTATCTTCAACTTGTACCATTGCATCTACAGCGTAGATGTCTGGTGTTATACGCAAATATAACAAGGCACAAATTAAACTTAAGACCACGCAGCATGCTATGATTTTCCACTGTGCAATCAATGAAAAGAATAATTCTTTTAAATCGATGCTATCTTCGCTAGTTTTAGAGTTTTGGTTCATAAATTTACAACTAATATACAATTATAATTGAGTGCGCCAATCTTGCACATAGCTTTGAATGTTGCGGCAAGTCTGATCAAAAAAAGCCTGGTCATGCTGATAGGGGTCAGGTATATTTTGCCCTTGCCAATGGCCAAGCCTAAAAATTTTACCCTTAGCAAATGGCCAAGTTTGTTCAATATGCTTTTGCTGATTATTGCTCATTACTAAAATCAAATCATTTTGTTTGATCAATTCAGCACTGAGCTGACGAGCCACGTGTGGTCTCATATCAATATTCAACTGATCCATACAATGAATAGCTTTGTCATCTGCAGTATGACCTACTAGGGCTGAAATACCAGCAGATGAGATATTTAATGTAGGATGTTGGTTCTTAAAAAAGTATTCTGCCATTGGACTGCGGCAAATATTACCTACACAGACTACTAAGATATTTTGTAACTGCATTCTAGTTTTTACCCAATTGATCAAAGGTATAAAGTGCACTTGAGAACGGTACAATCTGGTTCATAATACGTTGCCAGCGTGTTAAGCCAGTTGCATCAATATAAACAATATCATTTTTTTGCATTTGAAATTGATTAGATAATGCAAGGTTGCCAATACTACTCAAATTGAGCTGATAGATTGTTGATTTTTTTGTTTGTAAATCTGTACGCATGACATAAATACGAGCTGCACTTGCTGAGTATGGATTAACACCTTCACTCTCGCCCAATACATCACTTAAGGTCATACCTTGATCTCGTAATGGAATTGCTGAGCTTTTATTAGATTCACCCATGACATAAAGTTTTTGATTTTGCTTTGTATTTACATAAATCGTATCATTAGGTTGGACTAATAATTTGTGTAGTGAATAACCTTGTTTCTCAAGTGCAACGACATTTAAATTATAAACTTCGCCATTACGAATGAGTTGAATATCAGTATTGTCACCAGACTCTTGATTTACACCTCCTGCCATACTTAAGGCTGTATAAATACTAATCGGTTGATCATCTAAAGTGTATTGTCCACTTTTCATAACCTGACCATTAACAAAATAGCGTTTAGCTTGGTATGACAACACGCGAACTACAACATCAGGTGTTTTTAAATACTTAGCAAATTGACTTCGTAAATATTTATTGGTCTCAGCCAGTGTTTTCCCTGCAATATGAACTTGTCCTACAAGTGGTAACTGTACATTTCCTGCAGAATCAATAGGGTATCCAAATGCTTTAATATCGGTAGAGGCACCTTGAATAGGAGGAGTAATTTCAGGATAAGCCCAAAGCTGAATAGATAAAACATCCCCAGCACTTAAGCGGTATTGATAAAAAGGAGTATTAAATAAGGCGCTTATATTTCCTTGTGGACGCAAAGCCTCGGAACTAATTTTTGGAATATTGTTTTGGGTGAGTTGAACAACAGAAACTTCTGCTCCTTGTTCTGTTTTAAACGTACCTTGTTCAGGTAGGTCGTAAGTTTGTAAGCCTGAGGTGACTGCACATCCTGTAAACGAAAGTGAAATGGCTAAAAATAATAATGTGCTTTGATGCTTCACATTCAAACCCTTTATTGTTTGTAATCCAATGATACTTTGCATGAAGACATTGGATTGTAGTCTATAATTAACCCAAATCATACTTTATTTGCCAAGCAGTGATTGTATATTTCGAGAAAATTTTGTTTAAAGTCTGCTATATTAACGTAGTAGGTCGTATCCATGATGTTTCTCCATTTAAAATTAAATGGTTAGGTTTTATATATGTTTCAACTTGAACAACTAAAAATAGCAGTTATCGGCTTAGGGTATGTTGGATTACCTTTGGCAGTTGAATTTGGTAAACATAAACCTACAATCGGATTTGATATAAATGAAAATCGGATATTAGAGTTAAAAAACGGATATGACCATACATTAGAAGTGACTTCTGATGAGTTACAACACGTACAGCATTTGTCGTATACAGCAAATATTCAAGACTTACAGAATTCAAACTTTTTTATAGTCACTGTGCCAACACCCATTGACGATTTTAAACAACCTGACTTGACCCCTCTTATAAAAGCATCACAAAGTATTGCGAAAGTTTTAAAAAAGGGTGATATCGTTGTTTATGAATCAACTGTTTATCCAGGTGCAACAGAAGAGGTGTGTATACCTGAATTAGAAAAATATTCAGGTTTAAAGTTCAATCAAGATTTTTTTGTAGGTTATAGTCCAGAGCGTATTAACCCTGGTGATAAACAACGACGTGTCACCAATATTTTAAAAATTACATCTGGATCTACTCCTGAAGTTGCTGATTATATTGATCAAGCTTATAACTTGATCATTGAAGTAGGTACACATAAAGCACCCACAATTAAAGTGGCAGAGGCTGCAAAAGTCATCGAAAATACACAAAGAGATGTCAACATTGCATTGATCAATGAATTGGCTCTTATTTTTAATAAAATGGGTATTGATACTGAAGATGTACTTAAAGCAGCAGGCACAAAATGGAACTTTTTAAATTTTAGGCCGGGTTTGGTTGGTGGTCATTGTATTGGTGTTGATCCGTACTACTTAACGCATAAAGCAGAGTCAATTGGTTTACATCCTGAGATAATTTTAGCAGCTCGTCGTTTAAATGATCGTATGGGAGAATACGTTGCAACCCAATTGATCAAAGAAATGGTAAAGAAACGTATCCAAGTTGTCGGGGCACGTATATTAATTTTAGGTTTAAGTTTTAAAGAAAACTGTCCAGATATCCGTAACACCAAGATTGTAGATATGGTTAAAGCACTAAAAGAATACGATTTAGATCTTGATATCTATGATCCTTGGGTAGATAGTGCTGAGGTTGAAGCAGAGTATGGGTTAGCTCCAATTATGGAATTAAAACAAGGTCGGTATGACGCTATCGTAATTGCGGTTGCACATGACCAGTTTAAAAAAATGTCTACACAGGAACTTGTTTCGTTAGGCAAAGAAAAACATGTTTTATACGATTTAAAATATGTTTTAGATAAAGAACAAAGTGATATTCGACTGTAAAGATTACTAACATAGGAATTTTATGAAAATTTTAGTTACAGGTGGAGCAGGTTTTATTGGTTCTGCTGTTGTTCGTCATATTATCAAAAATACTAATAACGATGTTCTTAATGTTGATAAATTGACATATGCAGGAAATCTAGAATCACTTAAAGAAGTTGACCAAAATTCAAGATATCAATTTTCTCAAACTGATATCTGTGACCGTAAAGCCTTAGATGTTTTATTTAAAGAGTTTCAGCCAGACTTAGTTATGCATTTAGCAGCAGAATCACACGTAGATCGATCAATTACGGGGTCTGCTGCATTCATTGAAACCAACATTATTGGCACATATCAATTATTAGAAGCTGCACGTCATTATTGGAATAATTTAAGTGACGATAAAAAAACAGCGTTTCGTTTTCATCATATCTCAACCGATGAAGTGTATGGTGATCTTGAAGGGACAGATGATTTATTTCATGAAACGACATCTTATGCGCCAAGTTCTCCATATTCTGCAAGTAAGGCGAGTTCAGATCATCTAGTACGTGCTTGGAATCGTACTTATGGTTTGCCAGTAGTAATTACAAATTGTTCTAATAACTATGGTCCATATCACTTCCCAGAAAAATTAATTCCTTTAGTGATATTGAATGCATTAAAAGGGAAAGCTTTACCAATTTATGGTAAAGGTGACCAAATTCGTGATTGGCTATATGTTGAAGATCATGCGCGTGCACTTTATAAAGTTGTTACTGAAGCTACAGTGGGTGAAACTTATAATATTGGCGGCCATAATGAACAAAAAAATATTGATGTTGTAAAATCAATTTGCCAGTTGCTTGAAGAGCTTGCGCCAAATAAACCTGAAGGCGTGGCCCATTATGCTGATTTAATTACTTATGTTAAAGATCGCCCTGGTCATGACCTGCGCTATGCAATTGATGCAACGAAAATTAAAGAAGATTTAGGTTGGGTGCCAGAAGAAAGTTTTGAAACAGGCCTGCGTAAAACTGTTGAATGGTACTTAAACAACCAAGAATGGGTTGAAAACGTACAAAGCGGTGAATATAAAAACTGGGTACAACAACAATATCAGGCAAAAAAAGCCTAATTTTTGAGTGGTAACCATGAAAATATTATTGCTCGGAAAAAATGGACAAGTCGGTTGGGAGTTACAGCGTGCTCTGCAACCGCTTGGTGAAGTGATTGCACTTGATCGTTCTACAAGTTTAGATGGTTTAAGTGGTGATTTGGCTAATTTTGATCAAATTAAACAGACTATTGAAAAAGTTGAGCCAACTATAATTGTAAATGCAGCTGCATATACCGCGGTTGATAAAGCTGAATCAGATCAAGAAAATGCTGATTTAATTAATCATCTCGCTGTCAAAAATCTAGCTGAACTTTGTCAGACTCATCATATTTTACTCGTTCATTATTCAACGGATTATGTTTTCAATGGTGAAGGAACAAAAGCATGGTCTGAGAGTGACGTAACGGATCCAGTAAATTTGTATGGAAATACGAAGCGTCTGGGTGAAATTGCACTTGAGCAAAGTAGCTGTGCTTTTATCAACTTCAGAACATGTTGGGTCTATGGTTCACATGGTAATAACTTTATAAAAACGATGTTGAAATTAGCGTCAAATCGTGAAGAGCTAAGTATTATTCATGACCAGATTGGTGCGCCGACAGGGGCTGCTCTTATTGCGGATGTGACAGCACAAGCATTAAAGTATTATTCATTACTGGGTGCTCAGCAACAAAAAGATTTATTAGGGCATTATCATTTGGCTGCTGCTGGTGAATGCTCGTGGTTCGACTACGCTCAATTTGTTTTTGAGCTAGCTAAACAAAAAGGACAATCTTTAGCAATTCAAAAAGTAAATGCAATTGAAACGACTGCATACCCTACTCCAGCTAAACGACCTTTAAATTCCCGTTTAAATACAAATAAACTACAAGCAAATTTTAAAATACACCTACCGAATTGGAAGTTAGGTGTAGCACAAGTTTTAGAGGAAATTATTTAATGAGCCAAGTAAAACGTAAAGGTATTATTCTTGCTGGTGGTTCAGGAACTCGTTTATACCCAATCACAATGGGTACATCAAAACAATTATTGCCAATTTATGATAAGCCAATGATTTATTATCCATTGTCTGTGTTGATGTTGGCAGGAATTAACGAGATTTTAATTATTTCTACTCCTGAAGACCTACCTAATTATGAAAAGCTTTTAGGTACTGGTGAAGAAATTGGTTTAAAGCTTTCTTATAAAATACAGCCATCTCCTGATGGTTTAGCTCAGGCATTTATCTTGGGTGAAGAATTTATAGGTAAAGATAATGTTTGCTTAATTCTAGGTGATAACATTTTCTATGGCCAAAGTTTCGGAACTCAGCTAAAGCGAGCAACTGAAAAAGCGACTGGTGCAACTGTATTTGGTTATTATGTAAATGATCCAGAGCGTTTCGGAGTTGTTGATTTTGATGAAAATGGAAAAGCTTTAAGTATTGAAGAAAAACCTGAACATCCAAAATCACACTATGCTGTTACAGGTCTTTATTTCTATGACAATAAAGTAGTTGATATTGCGAAAAATATTAAACCTTCACATCGAGGTGAGTTAGAAATTACCGATGTAAATAATGTTTATCTCCAACAAGAAGAGTTGAATGTTGAGTTGTTAGGGCGTGGATTTGCATGGTTAGATACAGGTACGCATGATTCATTGCTTGAAGCGAGTCAGTTTGTTCAAACTGTAGAGCATCGTCAAGGTTTAAAAATTGCTTGTTTAGAAGAAATTGCATTTAACAATAGTTGGATTGATGAAAAGCAACTTCTTAAACGTGCAAACTTCTTTAAGAAAACAGGCTATGGTCAATATTTATTTAAATTACATGCTGAACATCAAAAAAATTAATGTTCTCGTAGTAACTTATAGTTAATTGTAAATATTTCAAAGTATAGAGATAAAAGAATGAATGTAATTGAAACAAAGATTAAGGGTCTTTTAATTTTAGAGCCTAAAGTTTTTGGTGATGACCGTGGCTGGTTTATGGAAAGTTTTAACCAAAAAGCTTTTGAGCAAGCGTTAGACGAACGTGGATTAGATATTCCTCAATTCGTTCAAGACAATCATTCTTTATCTCAAAAAGGTGTTTTAAGAGGATTGCATTATCAGCTTAACCCATATGCGCAAGGTAAGTTAGTTCGAGTTGTACAGGGTAAAGCTTGGGATGTTGCTGTTGATATTCGCAAAAGTTCTCCAACTTTTGGTCAATGGGTTGGTATTGAACTAACTGGGGAAAATCATAAACAATTTTGGATTCCAGCTGGATTTGCACATGGTTTTGTTGCTTTAGAAGATAATACACAGTTTTTATATAAAACTACGAACTATTATAATAAAGAAAGTGAAGGAGCGATTGTTTGGAATGATCCATCTATCGCAATTGATTGGCCTATAAATAATATTGGTCAAGTTTTAGTAAGTGATAAAGATAAAGTTGCATCGAAGTTAGAAGATGCAAAGTTATTTGATTAATTAATCATTAAATTTATTTATATATTCTAAAAGAGCCTGTAAATTGTTTGCTAAGTTAAATAAATTGATAGCTAACCCTGAAAATAAAAGATTTCTAGGGAACTTTATTTCACTAGCAACATTACAGGGGCTTAACTATATTTTACCATTACTTACTTTACCTTATCTTGTACGTATATTGGGTGCAGAAAAGTTTGGTACATTAGCTTTTGCAACAGCCATAATTAGTTATTTTATAGTATTAACTGATTATGGTTTTAATTTTACAGCAACGAGAGAGGTGGCAGTACATAAAGAAAATAATGAGAAGTTAAATGAGATTTTTAGTAGTGTAATGATTATTAAATTTTTTCTTTTAGTTATATCCTTTGTAATACTTATAGTATTGGTTTCTTTTTTTGATAAGTTTAGTTCAGATCCAGAACTCTATTTTTTAACTTTTGGAACAGTACTAGGTCAGGTCCTATTCCCTATATGGTTTTTTCAGGGGGTAGAAAAAATGAAATATATTACAATAATTAATATAGTAACTAAGACTCTATTCGCAATAGCAATTTTTATATTTGTAAAACAAGCTTCTGATTATTATTTAGTACCTTTATTGACCTCTTTAGGCGCAATATTGGCAGGTGGTTACTCTTTATATTTAATCTATAAAAAATTTAATATTAAATTTAGTGTACAAAAATTTAATGTGGTGACCTCCCATTTAAAAGGTGGAGTGCACTTATTTTTAACCTCTGCACTAAGTAATTTGTTGACTTCTTCAGGTACAATTATTTTATCTTTTGTATCAAATAATACTATTGTTGGTTATTATTCAGCATCTGAAAAGCTTTTTAGAGCTATAGTTGGATTATTTACACCTGTGACCCAAGCTCTATATCCAATAAGTTGCACTAAAGTTAATCAAGAGAATCTAGCAAAGCCATATATTAAAAAAATATTTACTATAGTGGGTGGAATTGCATTAATACTGAGTTTAATAGTTGCTTTATTATCTAAGCCTATCGTTAATTTAATCTATGGAATAGAGTTTATTAATTATAGCTATGTTTTGGCTGTAATGATGATTTGGTTATTTTTTGGTGTAATTAATAATATTATTGGTATTCAATATCTAACCGCAATGAGGAAAGATAAAGTGTACACATATTCATTTGTAGCTGCTGCCTCAGCTACGGTTATATTAAATATTGTTCTAATTCCTCACTTTATGATTGATGGTATATTATTTTCAATGATATTTGGTGAAATCCTTTTAACATTATCTATGTTAGGACTTATTTTTAGGTTGAAATTATGAAAAAAATATTAATTGTGTTTGGAACACGTCCTGAAGCTATTAAAATGGCGCCTTTAGTGAAAGAGTTTCAAAAAGATACTAATAATTTTGAAACTAAAGTGTGTGTAACCGCTCAACATAGACAAATGTTAGACCAAGTATTAGAAATATTTGATATAAAGCCAGATTATGATTTAAATATTATGAAACCTGGGCAAGATTTATATGATATTACTTCAAATGTATTAATAGGAATGAAATCTGTATTAAATGATTTCGAACCAGATGTTGTTTTGGTACATGGCGATACAACTACTACTTTATCTGCTAGCTTAGCGGCCTTTTATGCAAAGATTAAAGTAGGGCATGTAGAAGCAGGCTTAAGAACAAATGATATTTATTCGCCTTGGCCAGAAGAAGGCAATAGGCAGTTAACAGGTATTTTAACCAATTACCATTTTGCTCCAACTCAGCAAAGTGAAGAAAACCTCTTAAAAGAAGGAAAAAAACAGCAAGATATCTATGTTACTGGTAATACAGTTATAGATGCTTTAATGTATGTTTTACAGCGAATTGAAAATCAACCGACACTAAAAGAAAAAATAAAATCTAAAATTTCTAAACAATATCAGCTAGATGAAGAAAGAAAAATTATTTTGGTCACTGGGCATAGACGTGAAAATTTTGGTCAAGGCTTCATCAATATTTGTGAAGGATTAAAAGAGTTAGCAAAGAACAATCCAGATATTGATATTGTTTATCCAGTACATTTAAATCCAAATGTGCAAAAACCAGTAAACGAGATTCTTTCTGATTTGACGAATGTATATTTGATTGATCCACTTCAGTACGAAGAATTTATTTATATGATGAATGAGTCATATTTTATTATTACTGATAGTGGTGGTATTCAAGAAGAGGCGCCTTCTTTAGGTAAGCCTGTTTTAGTTATGAGAGATACAACAGAACGACCGGAAGCAGTCGAGGCTGGGACAGTTAGGCTGGTTGGAACAGATAAAAATACATTAATCAAAGAAGCACAAAAATTAATTGATAGTAAAATCGAATATGAGAAAATGGCTAAAGCTCATAATCCTTATGGTGATGGTAGAGCTTGTGCAAGAATAGTAAAGAATTTATGTTGAGAGCTACTAAAGAGATTGGTCAAGTGATTCTATTTTTAAGTAAGTATCCTGAATTGGATGAGGAATATAGAGATGGGTTTTACCAACGGGTAGAAAACATTGATAACTTTTTTAGTGAAGATGAAAGAATATATTTAAATGTTAGTCTTTTTAAAAACTTAAACTTTAAATCAATTCAACATAATAATCGTTTACAGGTTTCTTGTAATCTATTTTTACATTTTTTTTATATCCTTAGGGCCTTTAAAAAATCTAACCTTGTTTATATACAGTCTATTTACAATGCTTTAAATTTAATACTTTTTATTATATTTTTTAATAAAAGATATATTTTAGATTTACATGGGGTGGTGCCCGAAGAGCTTGTAATGCAAGGAAAAATTTTTAAATCAAAAATATTTAACATTGTAGAAAGAATTTTATTCAAAAAAATAGATATTGCTATTGCAGTTACTAATGCTATGGCAAATCATTTTTCTAAAAAATATAAAAATGCAAAATGTCAGTATATTATCTATGCCATTTTACCTTCTCATTTAAAAAGCAGTAATATGGAGTTAGAGTTATCTAATACGATTGAAGTAATTTATAGCGGTAATACACAAGTTTGGCAAAATGTCGATTTAATGTTGGAGGTAATAAAAAATCATTTTTATGATAATATTAACTATACTATTTTGACTGGTGATTTAATTGGGTTTCGTGAGAAATTAAGTAGTCACAATATCGATCTTGATAAGATAAATTTAAAATCAGTAAGTCCAAATGAGTTAGAAGAGTATTATAAGCAGAGTCATTATGGTTTTATTTTACGAGATGATATTCTAGTTAATAATGTAGCCTGCCCAACAAAAATAATTGAATATCTGAATTATGGAATTATTCCTATAGTGTTGACTGAGAATATTGGTGACTTTAAAGAGTTGGGGTATGAATTTTTAAATGTAACTAATTTTAGTAGTAATATTACTAAGCAAAAAAGTAAAAAAAATATTGAAGTTATTGAATATATTTATAATCAAAACAATATTAATCTGAAAGAAAAAATTCTTTCTCATATTGTTTAATTTTGTTTTGGAGAGTATATGTCAAATTTTAAAGTACCAAAAAATAGCATAATTACTTTTTTTACGATTATTATTGTTTTTTTTATTGCTCTAATAGTTTCTAATCGAGGAGCATATGTTGATAATGATTACCAAGCATATGAAGTTATGTTTGAAAATTATTCTACATCTAATGTTGAGCCAGTATATAAAATTATTTCAATGTTTTTAAATAGCTGGGATTTAGGTTTTTCTTCATTATTATTTCTATTTTGTTTTTTTTCTATTTTGTTAAAGATATACTCTTTTATATTAGCAAAAAAATTAAAATTAATTGGTAATGAAGGTTTTACTTATTTTATATTTTTATATTTCTTTTGTTTTTTTGCATTATGGGATCTTACTCAAATAAGAGCCTCTTTAGCTGTATCATTTTTAATGTTATCTTTTTTTTCGTTAAAAACTTATAAAAAAGCAATATTTAAAATACTCGCTTTATTAACACATTATTCAATATCTTTTGTTCTTCTATTTGAATTGATATATTCTCTTGTTAGAAGAAATATATATTTGCACTTGTTGTTTTCATTGATCTTATGTGTTTGTCTATTTTATTTAGTTGGGCTCACACCTTATGTTGTTTATGATGCTTCAAGCTATTCCGAAAAATTTAACCCTATATCTTTTAAAAATTTATTTATAATTCTAACCTTCTTTGCTGTAAGGCTTCTTTTTAATCGTAAAGATGACAATAGATATTATATTGAAAAATTAAGTGCTGTATCAATAAGCTTACTAATTATGTATTATGTGTTTGGATTTAAATATCCAAGTATAGCTATTCGTGTTGCTGACTATAGCTTATTTTTTAGTGTTCTTAGTTTGGTTTTTGTGAGAAATAATGGTGTTTTAAATATTTATAAGTATGTCTCTTTAATTGTTATGGCAATATATTTTACATATATATTTTACTTGTCTGATACGTCAATAATCCATTTGGATGAGTGGGGGGTAAAATGATAGTTTTTTCAGTAATTGTGACGTTTAATCCAAGTGAAAATATATTTTTATTGGTGAGGGAGTTGGCGGAACAAAATGTTTTACCAATTATTGTAGATAATGGTTCAAAAGATTTTAATTTCTCTGATTTAATAGATAATCCTAATATTTGTTTTATAGGTCTTGATAATAACTTAGGTATAGCAAGTGCGCAAAATATAGGAATTAAAAAAGCTTTAGAGTTGGGTGCTGAATATATATTATTTTTTGATCAAGATAGTGTTATTTATGATGGCTTTGTGCGTGATATAGTTGATGACTATCAATTAATTTTAAGAGAAAATTCTAAAATTGGTGCTATAGGGCCTCGCTTTATAGATGGTAAAAATAATTTTTATTATAAGGCTATTAGTATCTCTAAGTATGGCTTAAGAGTAAAATATAATGTTTCAGAAATTACTAAGCCATTTAATTCAATTTTGCTTATTTCTTCTGGTTCGTTAATTAGTGTTAATACACTTAAGAAAGTCGGATTGATGAAAGATAAGTATTTTATTGACTATGTTGATACAGAATGGTGTATGCGATCGGAAGCTCTGGGATATAAAAACTATATGTCTTCGAAAGCAATTATGCGGCACACTATTGGCGACAATATTAAGCAGACTAAATATTTTACAATGCCAATACATTCTTCATTTAGACGATATTATATTATTCGTAATAGTTTTTATATGTTAAAAGAGCCACATATACCAAATATATTTGTTTTGCATCAATTGGTTATTAATGTAATTCATCAATTTTTAATAATATATATGGTTAAGGGGCAGCGATTGGAATACATGAAATCTTTTATAAATGGTTTTAAAGATGGTTTAAAGATTTTTTTTAAGTGATATTTTTTATTCGAGTTTTTGATAGTATTTTAATATATTTTACTGTCAATATATTTTTAATTTTTTTGTCAAGCTGATTGATATAAGTTAGTGCAATGTGAGTAATAATATGATATCTGTTTGTTTAGCTACCTATAATGGTGAAAAGTATATTATTGAACAGTTGAATTCTATTTTACCACAATTGTCATCAACTGACGAAGTTATTATATCTGATGATCATTCTACAGATGAGACTTTATTATTAATTAAATCATTAAATGATCCAAGAATTAAAATAATAACTAATGAATTAGGTAAGGGGTACACCAAAAATTTTGAAAATGCTATTAATCATTCTTCTGGTGATTATATTTTTCTTTCTGATCAAGATGATGTCTGGATGGAAAATAAAGTTGAATTAATGATGAAATATTTATTAGATTTTGATTTGGTTGTTTCCGATGCAATCATTTCAGATTCTCATCTTAAGCCAACTTTAGGTTCTCACTTTGAATTACATAATACTAAAGATGGTTTTCTAAATAATTGGTTGAAAACTAGGTATATTGGTGCATGCATGGCATTTAGAAGAGAAATTTTTTCTAAATTATTACCATTTCCTATCCAATCAAAGTGGTGTGCTCATGATTACTGGATAGCTAATGTTGGAGAGTTCTTTTTTAAAGTGAAACTTTTAGAAACTCCTCTTATTAAATATAGACGCCATGGTAATAACGCTTCAACTGGTGGGGAGAAAAGTACCAATACATTACTTCATAAGTTAATTGTTCGAATGTATACATTATTACAGCTAATCAAGAGAATGTAATATGAAAATACTTTATCAATATGGTTATTTGGGTCTAATTAAACTTGCGTTTAATGTTATAAAAACAAAACTCTTTTTCTCAAAAGCCAGATTAGTTCGCTTTCCAATTGATATTAGGAACAAAAAAAATATTGATTTTGGGTTAAATTTGACTACTGGTGTTGGTTGTAGGATTGAATGTTTTCCTCAAATTAATACTGATGCAAAGCTTTTAAAATTTGGAAAGAACGTACAATTAAATGATTATGTACATATTACTGCTGCGAAAAGTGTAGAAATTGGTAATAATGTTCTTATGGCTAGTAAAATTTATATATCTGATTGTACACATGGCAGCTATATAGGTGATGAAAATGATTCTGACCCAATGTCCTTGCCAGTAGATAGGCCCTTATCAATAAAACCAGTTAAAATTCATGACAATGTGTGGCTTGGTGAGTTTGTATCTGTTTTACCAGGTGTAACTATCGGAGAGGGAGCTATCGTGGGAGCAAACTCTGTTGTTTCAAAAAGTTTACCATCTTATGTTATTGCAGTTGGTTCGCCGGCTCGGCCAATAAAATTTTATAATTTTGAAAGTCAAAAATGGGAAAAATATGTTGATTAAAAATGTACTAATTACTGGTGGTGCTGGTTTTATTGGTTCAAACTTAGCATTAAAACTTGTTGCAAAAGGATATAACGTTACTGTTTTAGATAATTTATCACAACAGATTCATGGCGTTAATCCTCAGGAAACATCACCACTATTTCTAAGTATTAAAGATAAAGTAAAGTTTATCTTAGGAACAGTAACTAATAAGTCTGATTGGGAATTAGCATTAAAAGATCAAGATGCTATTATCCATTTAGCTGCAGAAACTGGTACTGGGCAGTCTATGTATGAAGTACATAAATATGTTGATGTAAATATTAATGGTACTGCTTTAATGTTGGATTTATTAGTAAATAACTCTTACCCAGTTAAGAAAGTAATAGTAGCATCCTCTCGCTCAATTTATGGTGAAGGAAAATATATTAGTAAAGAGCTGGGAGTTGTTTATCCTACTCAAAGAACTGCTGATTATATGGATCAGAAAGATTTTGAAGTCAAATATCATGGTTCATCTGAATTAAAACTAGTTGCTACAGATGAAGAGTCTAAGATTCATCCATCTTCAGTATACGGAATCACTAAACAAAATCAGGAGCAAATGGTATTAACTGTTTGTTCAAGTATGGGTATTGCTGGTGTGGCATTCCGCTATCAAAATGTATATGGGCCTGGCCAATCACTTAAGAACCCGTATACAGGTATTTTATCTATATTCTCTACACAAATTAAAAATGGAAATAATATTAATATTTTTGAAGATGGTAAAGAAAGTCGCGACTTTGTTTATATTGATGATGTGGTCGAAGCAACAATTCTAGGATTAGAAAAAGAAGAGGCAAATAACCAAGTATTTAATGTTGGAACAGGCATTGCAACAAGTGTTTTAACCGTTGCTGATCAACTTGTTAAAAATTACAATATAGATGTGCCTATCGCTATTTCAGGAAATTATCGCTTAGGAGATATTCGTCATAATTATGCTGATCTGACAAAAATTAAGAAATATTTGGGTTTTGAACCTAAAGTTTCATTTGAAGAAGGCATAAAAGAATTTACACAATGGGTGAATACTCAAGAAATTCAAGAAGATCGGTATCAACAATCTATCAATGAAATGAAAGAAAAAGGGTTATATAAGTAAATGAAAAAACTTGAGCACCTTGCAGGAAAAAAAGTACTATTTTTGTGTGTACAAACTTTTGATTTAGAAAAAGGGATTGTTCAGCAACTGGAAAAACATGGTGCTCAAGTAACCTATTTTGATGAAAGACCTAAAAATAATAATTTTATTAAAGGTTTAATTCGTTTGAAAAGAGATTTATTACAGCGAAAAATTCATAAATACTATAATAATATCTTAAAAAAAATTAGAAATGAAAAATTTGATTATTTATTAGTTAATCGTGGTGAAGTTGTACCTTCTTTTTTTCTTGAAAAGTTTATAGAGCTTCAACCCCAATGTGTTCGTATATTCTATACTTGGGATAGTTTTCATAATCATAGCCACGGTCTTAAAATATTAGATTATTTTCATAAGCGATTCACTTTTGATAAAAGGGATGCGGAGAAATTTAACATCGGTTTCAGACCTTTATATTTTACCGATAAGTATAGAGAGATATACGATAATAAAAATCAAAAAGAAATAGATGTATTATTTTTAGGTACTGCTCATTCTGATCGTTATATAATAAGTAATAAAGTAACAGAGTGGTGCAAAGAAAATGACCTAACGACATTTAATTATTATTATATGCAGGGTAGATTAGTATATTTTTATAAGAAATTTTTTGATAAGACATTTTACGATTTTGATTTTAATAAATTAAGTTTTAAGGGTTTAAGCTTAGATGAGATCATCGAATTCTATAAAAAATCAAATGTTATCTTAGATATTAGTCATCCTGGGCAGTCAGGATTGACAATGCGAACATTTGAAGCAATTGGAGCAGGAAAAAAATTAATTACAACTAATACAAACATAAAAGAATACCCTTTCTATAATTCTGAAAATATTTTTTTAATTTCACGTGATGAGTTTATTCTTGAAAAAGATTTCTTCTTAAGTAAATACCAACCTCTTACATCAGATTTATATAATAAATGTTCAATTGATGGGTGGATAGAAGATATATTTTTAGGCGAGGAAAAAAATTACTGGATGAGTTATTAAATATTATACGTATCCTAATTTGCTCTAAGACATAATCTGCTTTTGAGAAAATGTCTGTATGAATTTATTGTGCAAATTTATAGTAAGTGATTGATATAATTTAAGTTTAATGTGGATGTATTGTTAATCTAAACTGAGGAATCTGGGTTTGCAATTGTAAAAAAACATAAGTTTTTTGTTGAGGTATAAAGAACTATTTTGAAAACCTGATAGAATGCATGCGTGTCTACTTTCACTATACTTCGTGGATAACTCAAGCTTACGTGTACTTCACAGTAGAAATAAGAGCAAACAATGAAACGACTAATAGATATCATTATCTCTTTGATAGCTTTAATTATTTTATCGCCAATTTTTATTTTGATCGCCTATAAAGTAAATAAGAATTTGGGATCACCAGTTTTTTTCTTACAAGAGCGTCCCGGTAAAAATGGCAAAATTTTTAAAATGATTAAGTTTCGATCTATGAAAGATGGAGTGGATCAGGATGGCAATATTTTACCAGATGAAGAAAGAATTACTCCTTTTGGTCAAAAATTGCGTTCTACAACTTTAGATGAAATGCCACAACTGATTAATGTATTAAAGGGTGATATGAGTATTGTTGGGCCTCGCCCTCAACTTGCTGACTTTATGCAGCATTACACACCAAGACAAATGCGTCGCCATGAGGTAAGGCCTGGTATGACTGGTCTTGCACAAGTAAGCGGTCGTAATAATTTAAGTTGGGAAGAAAAATTTGAATTAGATGTTGAATATGTGGAACAACATAATATCTGGTTAGATTTTAAGATTATGTTGAAAACAGTTTTAGTAATACTTAAAAAAGAAGGTATTAATGCACCAGATCAGTTAGTGGGAGCAAGCCGCTTTTCAGGTTCGCCAAAAAAAGATGAAGTACAATATTAATTGTTAGTTATAAAGTTAGCCATATGATCAAAAAAGCAGTTTTACCAGTTGCTGGTTTAGGTACACGTTTTTTGCCTGCAAGTAAGTCTATTCCTAAAGAAATGGTTACGGTAGTTGACCGCCCTGCTATTGAATATGTAGTACGTGAGGCAGTCGAAGCGGGTATTGAGCAAATTATTTTTGTAACGCATTCGGCTAAAGTTGCTATTGAGGATTATTTTGATCATGATTTTGAGTTAGAAACAATATTAAAAGAAAAACAGAAATTTGATTTACTTAAAGAAATTACTGATATTTTGCCTTCAAATGTAAGCATTGTTAGTGTGCGCCAGCCTCAACCATTAGGGCTAGGCCACGCTGTATTATGTGCTAAAAGCGTGGTAGGGGACGACGATTTTGCGGTGTTGTTACCAGATGTACTAGTTAAAGATAACTCAGAAAAAAATGATTTATCCCAGATGGTCGCTCGGTATGCTGAGAGTAAAGCCGCACAAATTATGGTAGAGGCAATACCTGATGATTTGGTAGACCAATATGGGATTGTTGATGTCACGAGAACGCCAGATGTAGGTGAAAGCATAGCTATACAGGATATTATTGAAAAGCCATCGATTGGGGCTGCCCCTTCAAATCTCTCTGTGGTTGGTCGTTACGTATTACCAGCAAAAATTATGCACCTTTTAGAGAACATTCCTAAAGGTGCAAGTAGTGAGATTCAATTGACAGATGCGATTGCTGTGCTACAGCAAACAGATAGGGTGGAAGCTTATCGTATGCGGGGTCAAACTTTTGACTGTGGTAGTAAGCTTGGTTATTTAAAAGCTGTACTTCACTATGGTATTGAGCATCCTAAATTGGGAAATGATTTTAAGCAGTTGATTCATGAACTTAAACTATAATTTTTTGTAGCTCTAATTAAATATTTGTAAAATTTAATCAATATATGAGTTAAGCAATATATTCTCTTCCTGTAAATGGAAGAGAAATCTACAGAATATTAAAAACAGGTGTGCAATGAAAATCGCGGTGTTTGGAACCACCTTACATGCTGGTGTGATGGCAGCTTTATTAGCTGAATATGGTAATCAGATTTATTGGTGTACTAGTGTCACCTGTGAGGAAAATATATCTGTACTTTCATATCAAGATCAAGAAGTTAATAATTATTTAAATAAACAAAGAAAAGCTGGTTTTTTAATAGAATGTTCATTCTCTCAAATTCCTTTAGATATTGAAGTTTATTTATTTTGTTTTAGTCCAACACAAATAGAATTTGCTTTAAAAACAGTTGAGAAGTTAAGTGAACGTCCAATTGTTCATCCGAGACTAATGGTAAATGGTTCTACCTTCGGTTTACATGGCACAGCTAAATTAAAGCATCATTTACCTAAAGACGAATGGGTTTATTTTCCTGACGTGATTCAGGAAGGAAATGCAATTAATAGTGTATTGAATGTAAAACATGTCATTGTTGGAGTTGAATCAAACTCTGCTCAAGATACGATGCAAGAGTTATTGCGTCCATTCTTCCGTTTTAGCTATCAATATTTATTCATGCCGATTTTAGATGCCGAATTTACCAAGCTCAGTATTTCAGGCATGTTGGCAACTAGAATTAGTTATATGAATGACCTTGCACTAGTTGCGGAAAAATTGGGGATTGATATTGCCAATGTAAAGCATGGCATTGCTGCAGATACACGTATTGGCGCAGCTTACTTGTCAGCAGGCGTTGGATTTGGTGGTGAAAATTTTTCACATGATATTCTTACACTCTCCAGTACTGTTTCTGAAACAGGTGTGAAAAGCCGACTATTAGAACAAGTTTGGGCGATTAACGAACAACAAAAAGAAATTTTATTCCGTAAATTATGGAACTATTATCATTGTGACTTGAGTGGAAAAACTGTCGCAATTTGGGGAGCTTCTTTTAAAGAGAATACTCCAAGTACGCACAATTCTCCGATTCATATTCTATTAACTGCTTTATGGGCTCAAGGTGTGAAAGTTCGGTTACATGATCCACAAGCTCTTGAGGAAATTGAAGGCATATATGGCAGTCGTGAAGACCTGATTTTATGCGCTGATCGATATGAAGCAGCACAAGGGGCACATGCCCTGTGTCTGGTTACAGCATGGAAGCAATATTGGAGTCCTGACTTTAACTATTTACAACAATTAATGCTGCATCCACTTATTTTGGATGGGCGTAATATTTACGATCCAGCATATGTCAAATCTAAGGGTTTTGCTTATGAAGGGGTAGGTCGATTATGAATAAATCTATCGAAAAATTTCCTAAAGAGTTAGTTTCGCCTATCGCTCAGCTTCATTCTTTGGTTGAGAAAAATTCGAATCTACATATAAAAGAACTATTTGCATCAGAGTCTGATCGATTTCAGCAATACTCTGTAAAGTTCGATCAATTGGTTTTTGATTATAGTAAGCACCGTGTGACTAAAAGTGTTTTAGAGCAATTGGTAGCTTTAGCAAAAACTAAACAATTAACTCACTGGATCGAACGATTATTTTCTCAAGATAAAGTTAACTGTACCGAGCAGCGTGCGGCAATGCATTGGGCTTTACGCTTACCATCAGAGTATTCTAAATTTCCAGGACTAACTAAACAAGTCCATGATCAATTGCAGCGTATGTATGCACTGGTTGAGAAAATACATGCTGGACAATATCGTGGTGCTACAGGCGAAGTCATTCAGGATGTTGTTAATATTGGTGTAGGTGGTTCTGATTTAGGGCCACAAATGGTGACCCATGCATTGTGTGATTTTAAAGTAAAAACAGCTAAACCACTCAATGTACATTTCGTATCCACAATGGATGGTAGTCAGTTATCGGACCTCCTACATCAACTACGTCCAGAAACGACTTTATTTATTATTTCGTCGAAGTCATTTGGTACGATTGATACCTTATCAAATGCTCAAACAGTTCGTCAGTGGCTTGAAAAAGCATTAGGAAAGCACGAACGGGTAGTGAAAAGCCATTTCATTGGAGTTTCAACAAAAGCTGACAAAATGTCAGAGTGGGGAATTGCTACTGAAAATCAATTACTACTTTGGGATTGGGTTGGTGGACGTTATTCTCTTTGGTCATGTATTGGTTTACCTATCGCATTGTCAGTTGGGGTTGAAGGTTTCCAACAGCTTTTAGCTGGCGCCCATGCTGTTGATGAGCATTTCCAGAATACAAGTTTTGAGCAGAATATACCTGTACTTATGGCATTATTAGGAGTCTGGAATAATAATTTTTTAAATATTCAGACCCATGCTGTATTGCCTTATGACGGCCGTCTAAAATATTTCGCTGCTTATTTACAGCAGCTTGAAATGGAGTCTAACGGTAAATCTGTACAGAGAGGTGGGCAGAAAGTCGAATTAGATACTTGCCCAATTGTATGGGGTGAAGTGGGACCAAATGCTCAACACGCCTTTTATCAGTTGCTCCATCAAGGAACTCAGGCGGTAAGTTGTGATTTTATTGCCCCTGTGCAACGTTATAATGCAGACCATTTTACTTATGTAGAAAATGCTGAGGCATTGATTGAACAGCATCATCTTGCATTATCAAATTGTTTGGCACAATCACGTTTATTAGCTTTTGGTAATGAAGCGTTAGATGCTAAAGAACTAGAGAACTTGCCTATTCATAAGCAATACGAAGGAAACCAACCAAGTTCAACATTACTTTTAAAAGAACTAAATCCTTATAGTTTAGGGATGTTGATTGCTTTATATGAGCATAAAGTATTCGTCCAATCCGTAATTTGGAACATTAACCCGTTTGATCAATGGGGCGTAGAAAAAGGCAAACAAATTGCTGATCAATTACTCCCGATTTTAAATGGTGTCCAAAATGATCTTTCAACACTCGATGCATCAACACGTGGATTGATTAAAATTTTATTAGAAAAAGTTGATGGATAAAACTTTAGACAACATTAGAGCAAGATATAAAAATTGATTATTTAATTTTTCTAAATATCAATTACCTACCTTTCTTGGATTGAGATAAAGCTCTTTTCTAAAAAGAGGCTACAGTTGTAGTGATTACTTTCATGCTAGTATTCGCCACAATCCTGTTAGTCTCTTTTTTGTCATCATGGTTTTTCTACGTCAACAGCTGTTATTTATCTTTATTGCCTTTTTATCCACTTGCGTAGGTGTATACGTTGCATGGGATATGAGTCTGACATGGGATAAGTTTTATAGCTATTTGATTTCAGAAAAAGCTATTTTTTCAATTCTCTTTAACTATGCAGTCATTCAACTATTTTTTATTGTAATTGGTCGTAAGTATACGGCTCTTATTTTAAGTCAATTATTCGTTATATTTTTAAATTTTATTAATAAAAAGAAGCAACAATATTTATTTAGTAATTTAAGTCCTGAAGATATTTTTTTACTTCCTGAGGCGATGAAGGCAACTCCTTGGCACTTACAGCTCATCTTTTTTACTCTGATAATTTTCTTTCTTATTGTGCTGCTGATCGCTATACGTAAAGAAAGTAAAGCCACTTTTCATACCTATGTTCCCAATATTATTATTTTTGGATTGCTTGGTAGTGGCTTAATTTACTTAAATTTTATTAAAAATCCTACAGGGGCATGTTTTTCAGAAAATAAACCCATGATTTGTGCCAGTTTACAGGAATTTCCAAATACGAGAAATGACTGGATTGGAGACTATCGGAAAATTCAAGATTATGGCTTTGTGACTTTTTACGTATCTAAGGTATTGGATAATGTAACCAGTGTTTTATTACCTAACCGTAAAGTATCTGAGCAAGACATACAGCAGATTTTGCAGGAACATCGTTTGGTTCAACCTTTAGAAAATAATGAGAAGGAATATCCGAACATTGTTATCGTGATGGAAGAATCTTTTTGGGATTCCCATCATTTAGATAGTGGTTTATCTAAAGATTTACTATCTTTTGTTCATCAAAATCAGGTCTCTAATTTATTGTCTCCTTCTTTTGGGGGAGGTACTGCGAATGTCGAATTTGAAGTTCTTACGAGTCTAAATACAACTTTTTTCCCCAATGAGTTGTTATATGTCTCTAAGCTGAAAAAGCCAATTTATGCTCTACCTTATTATTTAAATTCAATCGGTTATCAAACGGTTGCAATGCATAATAACTATGGATATTACTATAATCGTAATAAGGTATATCCAGCATTAGGGTTTGATAAATTTATATCACTTGAAAATATGATTGCCCAAAAAGATCGGTCTACAGTTTTTAACTTGGGTGGATGGGCTACAGATGATCTTATTTTTGATTCGATTAAGTCTACTTTAGAAGAGAGTGAGCAACAGCCAAAGTTTATTTATGCGATTACTGTTGAAAATCACCCAATGTATAACGATGATCGATTTGGTAAACAAAATTATAAATTTAACAAAGAATTATCTGAAACCGAAAAGCAAAAATTAAGTACTTATACTGCTGGAACTGTGCGTGCTAACCAAAAGCTAAAAGAGCTCGCTGAATATTTAAAGACAGTAGATCGACCAACAATTTTAGTGGCCTTTGGCGATCATTTACCGAATCTACAAGAAGTTTATGAGAGTTATGGATTTTTTAAAGATGATCCTGAGCGAACTAATTTAAAAAATTATCAGACACCGTTTGTGGTATGGAGCAATTATAAATTAGATAAGAAGCCTTTGAAGCAACCTTATATTGCTGCAAGTTTCGTTGCTCCAAAACTATTAAAGCTGGCAGGGTTGCCTTTGTCAGATTACTATCAATTTGTTGATGATGTCTCGAGTTGTTATAGTGCCATTCACCAAAAATTTATTAATGAAAATCCAACGTGTAATTTTGATAAGAAAGTATTGTTAAAAGGTTATGAAAATCTAAATAAGGATGTATTGGATGGACATAATCATACTTATAAAATTATGCAGAATAACAAAAAAGAGATGGAACAATAATGTTCCATCATCTTTGATATGAGGTCTATTAAGACTGAATTAATCCAGTCAATTCATCTACATAATGCTGCATTGGCTGAGCTTGACGATCTGCACGGCTTTCAATGTTAAGACGTAGTAAAGGCTCAGTGTTTGAAGCGCGGACATTAAAACGCCATGCACCAAAGTCGAGGCTTACACCATCGGTACGGTCAATTTCTGGTTTTTGTTCGGCATAGAAATCGAAAATCTTTTGAATAGTGGTTTGTGTGTCAGCCACTTTAAAGTTGATTTCACCACTACAAGGAAACTTGGTAATCATATTTTCAACGAGGGTTGAAAGTGATTGTCCTGTTTCAGAAAGTAGGGCAACAGTAAGTAACCACGGAATCATACCGCTGTCGCAGTAAGCAAAGTCACGGAAATAGTGATGAGCACTCATTTCACCGCCATATACAGCATTGTGTTCACGCATAACGTCTTTAATGAATGCGTGACCAGATTTTGACTGTACAGCAACACCTTTGTATTCATCTACGATATCAAATGTGTTCCACACTAAACGTGGGTCATGCACAATTTTCTCACCTGATTGTTTAATCAAGAAAGCTTGAGCCAATAGACCAACGATATAGTAGCCTTCAATAAACTGCCCCTTTTCATCAAACAAGAAACAGCGGTCAAAGTCGCCGTCCCATGCAATTCCCATATCCGCTTTATGCTCAAGAACAGCATTTCGAGTACTGTCACGGTTTTCAATTAAAATTGGGTTAGGAATCCCATTTGGGAAAGTACCATCTGCTTCATGGTGAATTTTAATAAATTCAACTGATACGTTAAGCGCCTTAAATTTTTCTTCGATTGCATCAATCACGTGACCAGCTGCACCATTACCCGCGTTTACCACTAATTTTAGTGGACGGATTTTTGCTGGTTCAATATAGGTAATTAAGTGATCAACAAACTCAGGCAAAATGTTATAACTTTGAGTTGTACCTTTTTGACTAACTTCTTCAAAGTTATTGGTTTCTGCTAAAGCCTGAATTTCTTTTAAACCAGTATCGGCACTAATTGGACGAGCATTTTCTCGTACCAATTTCATACCATTATAGTCCATTGGGTTATGGCTCGCAGTAACTTCGATACCACCTTGCACATCTAAATGGAAAGCGGCGAAGTAAACTTCTTCAGTACCTGTCATGCCCAAATCAAGAACATTGACACCCGCATCATTTAACCCGCGGATGGTCGCTTGTTTTAAACCCTCACTGCTTAGACGAATATCACAACCTACAACCACAGTCTTTGGTTTATAGATTTGTCCGTAAGCGCGGCCAATTTTATAGGCGATTTCTTCATTCAATTCGGTGCCGAGTTTGCCTCGGATATCATAAGCTTTAAAACACGTTAAAGTAGTCATTATTCAATTCAATACATGTGGTTTGAGTTGTGTGCACATTATACATAGATCATGAAACAGGAATGTTTATAGTTTTTATATTCAAATTTTTCACTTCATTTCTATAGTTCATATCTAAATTTATAAGAAAGATTTTTACGACTTTAGTCTAATAAATAAATTTATAAATTAGAAATTGCTTGATTTTACTTAGCACTATTGGTCTTACCAATTATGATGGTTATTTAATGATTGATCTTACCAATTTCTGTGTTTATGATGCGGTCTGTGGTTTAAGGAATAACATTTGCACTTAATTTTTAATTGGTAAGACCAATTGTGTTAAATGTTTAAGAATTTAAGGTACAAAAATTCGCCCCGGCATTTCAAGGAGATGACAATGCTCAATATGTGGCAACAACTTTATGACCCTTTAAATAATATTTGGCTGTCCAGTGCGGTTGCATTAATCCCGATTATTTTCTTCTTTTTGGCATTAGCAGTTTTTCGTTTAAAAGGCAGTATCGCGGGTACGGGCACAGTCATTATTGCATTATTGATTGCTCTCTTTTTCTATCAAATGCCGGGTCAAATGGCCTTTGCGTCAATCATTTATGGTTTCTTCTATGGTCTATGGCCAATTTCATGGATCATTATTGGGGCAGTTTTTCTATACAAAATTTCGGTAAAAACAGGCCAGTTTGAGGTTATTCGCTCAAGCATTTTGTCAATTACCGAAGATCAACGGCTGCAAATGTTACTCGTTGGTTTTGCCTTTGGTACTTTCCTTGAAGGGGCTGCAGGTTTTGGTGCTCCTGTCGCAATTACGGCTGCACTCCTTGTAGGTTTAGGCTTTAAGCCACTTTACGCTGCTGGTTTATGCTTGATTGTAAATACCGCGCCAGTGGCATTTGGTGCGATGGGTATTCCAATTATTGTGGCGGGGCAGGTGTCAGGCGTAGACACTATGGAAATTAGCCAGATGGTAGGTCGTCAGTTGCCATTTTTAACGCTGATTGTGCTGTTCTGGATTATGGCGATTATGGATGGCTGGCGTGGTGTTAAGGAAACTTGGCCTGCTGTATTAGTGGGTGGTGGCGCTTTTGCGATTGCCCAATATCTTACATCTAACTTTATTGGCCCTGAATTACCAGACATTACCGCTGCAATTGCGTCATTGGTGAGCTTAACTTTGCTGTTCCGTTTTTGGAAACCAAAACATATTTTCCGCTTTGAACCTGAAGCTGGCCAAACTCTAATTCAGCAACCTACAACGGTTCAACGTTACAGTATTGGGAAAATTGCTAAGGCGTGGTCTCCATTTGCCATTTTAACAATTATGGTGACCATCTGGAGTGTTAAGCCGTTTAAAGCATTATTTGCAAAAGAGGCTGCTCTTGAGCACTGGATTTTTAAACTTGAAGTACCGTATTTGCATAAATTGGTCGAAAAAATGCCGCCAATTGTGGCAGAAATAAAGCCATATGAAGCGATTTATAAGTTTGACTGGTTCTCTGCAACAGGTACTGCAATTTTTATTGCCGCAATCATCACCGCTATTTTCTTAAAAATGAAAGCAAGTGAGGCAGTAACGACTTTTGGTGAAACACTCAATGAGTTGAAAACACCGATTTACTCGATTGGTATGGTGTTGGCGTTTGCTTTTATTGCGAATTATTCAGGTTTATCTGCAACTTTAGCTTTGGCTCTATCGCATACAGGTCATGCGTTTACTTTCTTCTCACCATTTTTGGGTTGGCTTGGTGTGTTCCTTACAGGTTCAGATACCTCTTCAAATGCTTTGTTCTCAGCATTACAGGCGACCACAGCTCAGCAGATTGGTATTCCAGAAGTGTTATTGGTGGCTGCTAATACCAGCGGTGGTGTAACCGGTAAGATGATTTCTCCACAGTCGATTGCGATTGCGTGTGCAGCGGTAGGCTTAGTTGGAAAAGAGTCTGACTTGTTCCGTTTCACGGTAAAACATAGCATCATATTCACTGTCTTTGTTGGCATCATTATTACGGTTCAGGCTTATCTGGTTCCGTGGATGATTCCATAACTCCAGTGAAGGAAACGCGATGAGAATCTCCGATCAAGTGGTCATGAAATTGCAGGCATTAATTGAAGAGCGTCATATGAAAAAAGGTGACCGTTTGCCTGCCGAACGCCAGCTTGCAACAAGTTTAGGGGTTTCTCGTCCGTCTTTGCGTGAAGCGATTCAACAGCTCAATAGTCAAGGGGTGCTCAGTAGCCGCCGTGGCGATGGGACCTATATTCAGCAGTTACCTGAGCAGTGGCCACAGCAACTCATTGTGAACCCAATTAGTAACTTGATTGAAGAAGATCCACTGTACCGTTTTGATGTGCAAGAGGCGAGGTTATTACTTGAAGGTGGCACGGCATGGTATGCCGCATTGCGCTCAACGCCTGAAGATCGTGCCAAAATCCGTCATTATTTTAATGAAATTAGTCGCCATCAAAATGCGGGCGACTCGGCACAGGCTGCGGTCGCAGATGCTGAATTTCACTTAGCAATTGCTGAAGCATCTCACAATGTGGTGCTGATTCAAATGATGCGCAGCTTGTTTGATTTGCTGCAATACAACGTCTTGTTAGGGCGTAAAAAAGTTTATAACGACCCAGTCAATGGTGACTTGCTGAGCGAGCAGCATTTTCAGGTGATGGATGCTATTGATCGTAAAGATCCCGAGGCCGCACGCCAAGCTGTCTGCGGTCATATTGAATTTGTGATTAATCATGTGCGTTCTCTGGATGAAGATGAAGCTCGCCAGAAACGTGCAAACCGTTTAAATAGAGTTGATTCAAAATGATTATTTCTTCTGGCAATGATTATCGTGCTGCGGCACAACGTCGCTTACCTCCATTTTTATTTCACTACATTGATGGTGGAGCGTATTCGGAATATACCTTAAAGCGTAACGTACAAGATTTGTCAGAAATTGCATTGCGTCAACGTGTACTGAATGACATGTCAGCGTTAAGTTTAGAGACAAAACTGTTTAATGAAACCTTGTCGATGCCAGTTGCTTTGGCACCTGTGGGTTTAACAGGTATGTATGCACGCCGTGGTGAAGTGCAAGCCGCGATGGCAGCCGATAAGAAGGGTATTCCATTTACGCTTTCAACGGTTTCAGTGTGTCCGATTGAAGAAGTTGCACCTGCAATTAACCGCCCGATGTGGTTCCAGCTTTATGTATTACGTGACCGTGGTTTTATGCGTAATGCTTTGGAACGTGCAAAAGCAGCAGGCTGTTCAACACTTGTGTTTACTGTAGATATGCCTGTGCCAGGTGCACGTTACCGTGATGCCCATTCGGGGATGAGCGGACCAAATGCTGCGATGCGCCGTTATATGCAGTCTATGTTCCATCCACATTGGTCGTGGAATGTCGGCTTAATGGGGCGTCCGCATGACTTGGGTAATATCTCTAAATATTTAGGTAAGCCGACTGGGCTTGAAGATTATATTGGTTGGTTAGGCTCGAATTTTGACCCATCGATTTCATGGAAAGACCTTGAGTGGATCCGTGAGTTTTGGGATGGCCCAATGGTAATTAAGGGTATTTTAGACCCTGAAGATGCTAAAGATGCGGTGCGATTTGGTGCAGATGGGATTGTGGTGTCGAATCACGGCGGTCGTCAGTTAGATGGCGTGATGTCATCTGCTCGTGCATTGCCTGCAATTGCTGATGCAGTCAAAGGTGACTTAGCAATTTTGGCTGACTCAGGCATTCGTAATGGCTTAGATGTAGTGCGTATGTTAGCGCTTGGTGCCGATACGGTTTTACTTGGCCGTGCGTTTGTGTATGCCTTGGCAGCAGCAGGTGGGCAAGGGGTGTCGAACTTGCTTGATTTGATTGATAAGGAAATGCGAGTTGCGATGACGCTGACAGGTGCTAAGTCGATTTCGGATATTAATGCGGATTGTTTAGTACAGGCGATGAAGCAAGGTTTTTAAGAAATAACTTTTTAAGTGAAGCAATAAGTACAGCTTAAGAATTTGGCGATTTGCTAATGCTTTACATATAGGCATTTGTCACTTTTGAAAGGTCAAAAGTAACCAAAAACCTTTTGTTGAGCAAACCTTACGTCCTTGTACGGTTGCTCAACAGGCGGCATCCATGCCGCCAACCGCGATAGTAAATGTAGGGCTGATTCACATTAGAGAATGAGCTAATTAAATTATAAATTACAAACGGTAAGATGCCGTCGTGTTGGTCTAATTTGATAAATGGATGACCAAAAGGAAACCATCATGCAAACATTTTCTCCTCAAGCAGTGATTGACCGTTTACAAAACATTGTAGGGCGTTCGCATGTGTTGACCGATGATCAAAGCACGCGTCAGTACCGTCAAGGTCGTCGTTTTGGTGAGGGGAAAGTGCTTGCAGTGGTTGTACCAGGGACCTTGCTAGAGCAATGGCAAGTGTTGCAGGCTGCAATTGAGGCAGACTGTATTGTCATTATGCAGGCAGCAAATACAGGACTCACCGGTGGTTCAACTCCGTATGGTGATGATTATGACCGTCCTGTTTTGGTGATGAGCACGCGCCGATTAAAGGGGATTCAAGTTATTCATGAAGGCAAGCAAGTGATTTGTTTACCGGGTGCGACCTTAGATAATTTAGAGCAAATTTTAAAAGGCTATAATCGTGAGCCACATTCGGTAATTGGTTCATCTTGTATAGGTGCATCGGTACTCGGTGGTGTCTGTAATAACTCTGGCGGTGCCTTGGTACGCCGCGGTCCTGCGTATACTGAACTGGCGTTATATGCTCAGGTCAATGCTGCTGGTCAATTAGAACTGGTAAATCATTTAGGCGTAAATTTAGGCTCGACTCCTGAAGAAATTTTGACGCGTTTAGAGAAGCAGCAATATCAAGCTGTAGATATTTTAGATGACAGCGAAAAGCAGGCATCGGATCATCGCTATGCTCACGATGTGACGCAAGTTGATGAAGATACACCTGCGCGTTTTAATGCAGACCCGTCACGTTTGTTTGAGGCTTCGGGTTCGGCGGGTAAAGTTTGTGTATTTGCTGTGCGCCTTGATACCTATGAAAAAGTAGAAAGTAATGTCTTTTATATTGGTACTAATGATGCCGATGATTTAACGGCCATTCGTCGCTACTTACTGACCTCACTGCCAAGCTTGCCGATTGCGGGCGAATATATTCACCGAGATGCTTACCTGATTGGCGAAAAGTACGGGAAAGACACGTTTTTGTTTATTGAAAAGTTTGGTACAGCCAATGTTCCAAAAGCTTTTGCGATGAAAGATAAAGTCGATGGCTTTTTAGAAAAATTTAAAATTAAAGGTTTAACGGATCATATTTTACAGGCGATTACCTTCTTTTTACCGAGTCATTTACCGAAGCGTATGACCGAATATCGAGATCGTTATGAGCACCATTTAGTGCTACGTGTTGAAAATAATTCAAAAGCTCAGACCGAGCAGTTTTTAAAAGAATATTTTGCAGTGCATCAGTCAGGTAGCTATTTCGTATGTAGCGAAGAGGAAGGCCGAAAAGCGTTCTTACACCGTTTTGCGATTGCAGGGGCGGCAATTCGTTATCGTGATACACATCGTAGTGAAGTTGAAGATATTGTGGCGCTTGATATTGCGCTACGTCGTAATGACCGCGAGTGGGTAGAGCAACTGCCAGCCGAGATGGAAAAGAAAATCATCCATAAACTCTATTATGGGCATTTCTTTTGTCATGTATTCCATCAGGACTATATTCTTAAAAAGGGCCATGACCCTTTAGAAATGGAACATCAAATGTGGAAATTGTTGGACGCGCGCCGTGCTGAGTATCCGGCAGAGCATAATGTTGGGCATCTTTATATTGCCAAGCCTGCATTAGCCAATTTCTATCAAAAACTCGACCCAACCAATAGCTTTAATGTGGGGATTGGGCATACCTCAAAACTGAAGTATTGGGGCAAAGCTAAATCTTAATATCTAGAAATAAAAAAAGGCGCCGAAGCGCCTTTTTTAATAGGTGATTTATGCTGCTTCTGTTGATTTAGCAAGCACTTCTGCAACTGCTTTAGCAACAGTATAAACATTGTTCATGTTTAAACCTGCTACACAAATACGGCCACTACGTACTAAGTAGATTGCATATTCTTCACGCAAGATGTCCACTTGCTCAGCAGTTAAACCTGTGTAACTGAACATACCTTTTTGGTTTACAAGGTAGCTAAAGTCACGGTCTGGTAACGCTTTAGTGAGTTCATCTTTCAAGATGCTACGCATTTTGATAATACGCTCACGCATCTCTTTCACTTCGCCTTGCCATTGTTGGTTAAGTTCAGCGTCATTTAACACTTCATCAACTAACCAAGCACCTGTTGTAGGAGGGCTAGAGTAAATACGGCGTACAGTCGCTTTTAACTGACCGAATGTGCACTGAGCAGCTTCTGCATCGTCACATACGAAAGTTAAGCCGCCAACGCGTTCGCCATATAAAGAGAAGATTTTAGAGAACGAGTTGCTCACAATGAAGTTTAGACCCGCTTGGTCTAAAGCACGGATTGCATACGCATCTTCTTCCATACCGTCACCAAAACCTTGGTAAGCGATGTCTAGGAATGGAATAAGGTTACGATCTTTTAATACTGCAATCACTTGGTCCCATTGCGCTGGGTTTAAGTCAGCACCCGTTGGGTTATGGCAGCATGGGTGCAACAACACAATGCTTTGCTCAGGCAAAGTTTTAAGTGTAGACAACATACCGTCAAAATCTACACCACGCGTTTCTGCATCGAAATATGGGTAGAAATGAGTCTTGATGCCAGCGCCATTGAAAATCGCAACGTGGTTATCCCAAGTTGGTTGGCTTACCCAAACGTCTGAATTTGGGAAATAAGTTTTTAAGAAGTCCGCACCAACTTTCAATGCACCTGAACCACCAAGTGTTTGGATCGTCACAGCACGGCCAGCTTTAACTGCTGGGCTGTTTGCACCAAATAAAAGTGCTTGAATTGCTTCACGGTAAGGTTTGAAGCCTTCCATTGGCAAATAAAGTTTGGTTTTACCGTTCTTAGGCTCAATACGCTTTTGCGCTTCAATAATGGTCTCTAACTGAGGAACAATACTGTCTTCGTTATAGTAAAGACCAATACTCAAGTTCACTTTTCCAGAACGAGTATCAGCATTGAACTGTTCCATTAAAGATAAAATTGGATCGCCTGCGTATGGGGGGATATGTTGAAACATCAAAAAAGTCCTTTCATTCAACAATATGCATAGTGCTGGGTTTTTTCTGTCTCGAAAAATACGCCACAACTATGTCGATGTTCAATAATGTATCAATAAAGCTACCGTGAAGCACCTGATAATTTCACTAATATCGATATTTTCTGGCTGAAAATGATAAAAAGATTTAAAAGAAATTACGGTAAATAGATACTAATTTCTAACTCATGCTTTCATTCAAGCAGATTGTCTACAATCTTGCTGTAATACATTGGTTGTAGACTAAAGTTTGAAACAAAAGATTAGCGGTCGAAAAGCAGCTAAAAAAGTGTCATAAATCTCTAGGTAAAATAATATTAACTAACTGTTTTATAAATACAAATTGGAAAGTGGTGTAATACTATAAATATAAGGTGGAATGACAGGCCAAATGATAAAAATTGACCTGATGCGTTCTGAAAAGTGTCAACAATTACCTTGATTTTTTTCATTCATACCGCTATAAAACTCATAATTGATTAAAAATTGTCGACAATATGCAAGATTTGACCTTCGCACCAGAGCCATTACAAAGTCAGGGAAGAACACTGACCGAGAATGTATTTAAACAAATACAGACGGCGATTGTTTTGGGTCAAATTCCGGCAGGTAGCAAAATTTCTGAGCCTGAACTGGCGCGCACTTACGGCATTAGCCGTGGGCCTTTGCGTGAAGCAATTCATCGCCTTGAAGGTCAACGACTGGTTGAGCGTACTGCACATGTGGGAGCGCGCGTGGTTTCGCTATCCTTGCAGCAGTTTAAAGAGCTTTACCAGATTCGTGCGTCTTTAGAAGGTTTGGCCTGCAAACTTGCTGCACAGCATATTGATAAAAAGCAAATCTTGGCGCTACGTGATGTCTTACGTATGCATGCCGAAGATGAAAACTTTAAAGCAGGTAAGGGATATTACTTACAAGAAGGACAGGACGATTTTCACTACTGCATTATCAAAAGTAGTGGCAATAAAACCCTAGAAAAAATGCTATGTGATGAGCTCTATCATCTCATCCGCATGTACCGAATTCAGTTTTCAAACACACCCGACCGACCAAGCAAAGCTTGGGACGAACATATCCGTATTTTAGATGCAATTGCAGAAGGCGATGGTGAACTTGCCGAGCTGCTCATGCATCGACATATCAATGCTTCTTACAAAATTATTGAGCAAACACTGCTACAAGCACAAGGAGAACATAACAATGGCTAAACAATCCGCAGGTCAGCTATTTCGCGATGCAGTAGCCCAAGAAAAGCCATTACAAGTGGTTGGAACCATCAATGCCAATCATGCACTTTTGGCAAAACGTGCAGGTTATAAAGCGATTTACTTATCAGGTGGTGGTGTAGCCGCTGGTTCTTTAGGCTTACCTGATTTGGGAATTAGTAACCTTGATGATGTGTTGACCGACGTACGCCGTATTACTGATGTATGTGATCTTCCATTATTAGTCGATGCTGACACAGGTTTTGGTGCTTCTGCATTTAACATTGCTCGTACTACAAAAGCACTGATCAAGTTTGGTGCGGCGGCAATGCACATTGAAGACCAAGTGGGCGCAAAACGTTGTGGTCACCGTCCGAACAAAGCCATTGTGACTCAAGAAGAAATGGTTGACCGTATTAAAGCAGCGGTTGATGCGCGTGGTGATGACAGCTTCGTGATTATGGCGCGTACCGATGCATTGGCTGTAGATGGCTTACAAGCTGCAATTGACCGTGCGGGTGCCTACATCGAAGCGGGTGCAGACATGTTGTTCCCTGAAGCAATTACTGAGCTTGATATGTACAAGCAATTTGCTCAGAAGACAGGTGCACCAATTTTGGCAAACATTACCGAGTTCGGTTCTACACCACTGTTTACCACTGAAGAGTTAGCATCTGCCGATGTAAGCCTTGCGCTTTATCCGCTTTCTGCTTTCCGTGCCATGAACAAAGCAGCCGAAACTGTGTATGAAACCTTGCGTAAAGAAGGCACGCAAAAGAACGTGATTGATATTATGCAAACGCGTAAAGAGTTATATGAACGCATTAACTACTATGCGTTTGAAGACTACTTAGACAACGCATTTGCTAAAAAGAAATAAGAAGTAAAACACGGTACATATGCCGTGTTTCCCAAATAATTTAAATAGATAGGAAAGGACAATCTTATGAGCTCAAATGAAACAACAACAGGCTTCAAACCAAAAAAATCAGTTGCACTTAGCGGACAAGTTGCAGGAAACACAGCACTGTGTACCGTAGGACGTAGCGGTAATGACTTGCACTATCGTGGCTATGACATTCTTGACCTTGCAGCGGGTAGCCAGTTTGAAGAAGTTGCTCACTTGCTCGTACATGGCAAACTACCAAACAAAGCTGAACTCAAAGCGTATAAAGCAAAATTAAAAGCACTTCGTGGCTTACCAGCAGCTCTTAAAACTGCACTTGAACAATTACCACCATCTGCACACCCAATGGATGTGATGCGTACAGGTGTTTCAGTTTTAGGTTGTTTAACGCCAGAACACGAAGACCACAACGAAGCGGGCGCAAAAGACATTGCTGACAAATTAATGGCAAGCCTAGGCTCAATGCTGCTTTATTGGTACCACTTCAGCAACAACGGACGTCGTATTGAAGTTGAAACAGATGACGACTCAATTGCAGCGCATTTCTTGCACTTACTTCATGGCGAAAAACCATCTGAAGAATGGATTCAAGCAATGCATACATCGCTTATTTTGTATGCTGAGCACGAATTTAACGCGTCTACATTTACCTCACGTGTAGTTGCAGGTACAGGTTCTGACATGTACTCAGCAATTACTGGTGGTATTGGTGCGCTTCGTGGACCTAAACACGGTGGTGCAAACGAAGTTGCATTCGTGATTCAACAACGTTACGACAATGCAGACGAAGCAGAAGCTGACATCCGTAAGCGTGTTGAAAATAAAGAAGTCGTGATTGGTTTTGGTCACCCTGTATATACAGTTTCTGACCCACGTAACGAAGTAATTAAGAAAGTGGCGCACGACTTAGCAGAAGCACAAGAGAACACAAAAATGTACCTCATCGCTGAACGTTTAGAAGCAGTGATGAAAGAAGTGAAAAACATGTTCCCGAACCTCGACTGGTTCAGTGCAGTGAGCTACCACTTGATGGGCGTTCCAACTGCCATGTTTACACCGTTATTCGTGATTGCACGTACAGCAGGCTGGTCAGCACACGTGATTGAACAACGTCAAGACGGCAAGATCATTCGTCCAAGCGCGAACTATACAGGCCCTGAAAATCTCGAATTTAAACCATTGGCGGAGCGTGGTTAATGAACACAAAATACCGTAAACCGCTGGCAGGTACCCAGCTTGAATATTACGACGTGCGTCAAGCCGTTGAAGATATTCAGCCAGGCGCATACGAAAAACTGCCTTACACCTCTAAAGTACTCGCAGAGCAATTGGTACGCCGTGCCGATGCCGAGAACTTAACTGCATATTTAACGCAGTTGATTGAACGCCGTCAGGACTTGGACTTTCCTTGGTACCCTGCACGTGTGGTGTGTCATGACATCTTGGGTCAAACAGCTTTGGTTGACCTTGCAGGTTTACGTGATGCGATTGCTGACAAAGGCGGTGACCCATCTAAAGTTAACCCAGTTGTGCCAACACAGCTCATTGTCGACCACTCTTTAGCGGTGGAATATGGTGGTGCTGACCCAGACGCTTTTGCAAAAAACCGTGCTGTTGAAGACCGTCGTAACGAAGACCGTTTCCACTTTATTGAGTGGACCAAAACAGCATTTAAAAATGTCGATGTGATCCCTGCGGGGAACGGCATTATGCACCAGATTAACCTAGAGAAAATGTCTCCGGTGATTCAGGCGCGTGATGGCGTAGCATTCCCAGACACATGTGTAGGTACAGACTCACACACACCGCATACAGATGCGTTGGGCGTAATTTCTGTGGGTGTTGGTGGCTTAGAAGCTGAAAACGTAATGTTAGGCCGTGCATCTTGGATGCGTCTACCAGACATTATTGGTGTTGAGTTTGTAGGTCAGCGTCAGGCAGGCATTACTGCAACAGATATCGTGTTGGCTCTAACTGAGTTCTTACGTAAAGAGCGTGTGGTTGGTGCTTACCTTGAGTTCTTTGGTGAAGGTGCTGACAGCATGTCTGTGGGCGACCGTGCAACCATTTCGAACATGACACCAGAATATGGCGCTACGGCTGCGATGTTCTACATCGACCAAAACACAATCGACTACTTACGCTTAACAGGGCGTGAAGATGCTCAAGTGGCATTGGTTGAACAGTACGCAAAAGAAATCGGCCTTTGGGCATCTGATATGACCAAAGCAGAGTACCCACGTGTACTACGTTTTGACCTATCAAAAGTAACACGTAACATCGCTGGTCCATCAAACCCACATGCACGTGTTTCAACTGCGGACCTAAAAGAAAAAGGCATTGCGGGTGTAGTTGAAAACCGTTCTGATGGCTTAATGCCAGATGGCGCGATCATTATTGCTGCAATTACTTCATGTACCAATACTTCTAACCCGCGTAACACTGTGGCGGCAGGTTTGTTGGCACGTAAGGCAAATGAACTTGGTTTAGTTCGTAAACCTTGGGTGAAATCATCATTTGCACCGGGTTCAAAAGCGGCTGCTCTTTACCTTGAAGAAGCGGGTGTTCTAAAAGACTTAGAACAACTTGGTTTTGGTATTGTGGCTTACGCTTGTACGACATGTAATGGTATGTCGGGCGCGTTAGATCCAGTCATTCAACAAGAAATTATTGACCGTGACTTGTACGCAACAGCAGTACTGTCTGGTAACCGTAACTTCGATGGCCGTATCCATCCATATGCAAAACAAGCGTTCTTGGCATCTCCACCGCTTGTTGTAGCATATGCAATTGCGGGTACGATTCGTTTTGACATCGAAAAAGATGCGTTAGGTCATGACAAAGAAGGTAAGCCGATTTACCTGAAAGACATCTGGCCATCTGATGCTGAAATTGATGCCTTAGTTAAACAAGCCGTGAAGCCTGAACAGTTCCGTAAAGTCTACATTCCAATGTTTGACTTGGGCGAAGTTGAACAAGCGAAGAGCCCACTTTACGACTGGCGTCCGCAAAGTACTTATATCCGCCGTCCACCATATTGGGAAGGGGCGTTGGCTGCACCACGTACTTTGGCGAATATGCGTCCGCTTGCGATTTTGGGTGACAACATCACCACCGACCACTTGTCGCCTTCAAACGCGATTTTGATGGACTCGGCTGCGGGTGAATACCTTCACAAAATGGGCGTACCAGAAGAAGACTTTAACTCATACGCAACGCACCGTGGTGACCACTTGACTGCACAACGTGCAACATTTGCCAACCCGAAACTGTATAACGAAATGGTGGTTCGTTCAGACGGTACCATTAAGCAAGGTTCAAAAGCGCGTGTAGAGCCAGAAGGCGAAGTCATGCGTATGTGGGAAGCGATTGAAACCTACATGAACCGTAAACAGCCATTAATTATTATCGCGGGTGCTGACTACGGACAGGGTTCAAGCCGTGACTGGGCTGCGAAAGGTGTACGCCTTGCAGGTGTTGAAGCGATTGTGGCAGAAGGTTTTGAGCGTATTCACCGTACTAACTTGGTGGGTATGGGCGTGTTACCACTTGAGTTTAAACCGGGTGTAAACCGCAAAACTTTAAAGCTAGATGGTACAGAGCTTTATAGCGTGATTGGTAATATTGCGCCGCGTTCGACTTTAACTTTAGTGATTGAACGTGCCACAGCGGATGGTAAAGAAGAGATTCTTGAAGTGCCTGTGACTTGCCGTTTAGATACAGAAGAAGAAGTTTCGGTATATGAAGCGGGCGGTGTATTACAACGTTTTGCGCAAGACTTTTTAGAAGGTCAAGTAGCTTAATATTTAGTCTATAATTGATTGAAATTTATTCAGAAGAGCCCTATCTTGAAGATGGGGTTTTTTTATTGAGAATAATAGTGGAAAGATATTTAGATTTAGATGGTGATTCTGGCGTTTTTTCATATGAAATTGGTGATACATATATAAGGGTAAAGTTTGATAAAACCATTAAAATTTATCAGTACAGCTATTATAAAGCAGGCCAACTTCATGTCGAAAAAATGAAAATATTAGCTAAGAGTGGTAATGGACTAAATTCTTATATCATGAGAAATGTAAAAAACTTATACGATTAAGGATATAAAAATAATCTGGGGTAAAAAGAATGTTATTTTCGAAAAGAAAAGGTCTTAGTCCAATAAGAATCGAAATCCAGAGAGAATCTATAGATGATGATTTGAAAAATGGTTTATGGAATGCCTTACATTTAACGATTTGGACAGAATATGATGGTTATCATTACAGTAAAACATTTAGAACATCGAATTTATTTACTCTACTTGTAAGTTATTGGCATAATTTTTTTAAACTTCCTCTAGATTATATGCCTCTAGATTTTGATATTGCTAAAGAAGCAATTAGAAAAAGATTTTTCGCTTACTCATGGTTTGAATTGTATGATTTTATAGAGTTTACTGCCCAAAATTGTCCAATTCATCTTCAGGATAATTTTATTAAATTTGTGAATCATATTCTTGAAAAAGAACTGTCAGCATATAGATTTGTTGATGAGCAATTAACAGACATAACAGATGAACAAGAGATTGAGTCAATTGAAACGGCAATTAACTCTTCTAATAAATTTTCGGGTACAGAAATACATTTGAAAGCAGCATTAAGTTTATTAACCGATAGAAAAAAACCTGATTATAGAAACTCGGTTAAAGAATCTATTAGTGCAGTAGAAGCTTTATGTATAACTTTATCTGATAATCCAAAAGCTACATTAGGAGCATCGCTAAATATTATTGAAAAAAATCATTCTTTACATCCCGCTTTTAAGAAAGCTCTGACAAGCTTATATGGATATACAAGTGATTCAGATGGAATTAGGCATGCACTTTTGGATGAATCTACCATTAGTTATAGTGATGCAAAATACATGCTTGTTTCTTGTAGCGCATTTATAAACTATGTGATTGGAAAGATAAGTGAAAAATAAGAATATAAAAAAAGCCCGACATCCTGTCGGGCTTTTTCGTATTTGGTTGCTAGATATGACTCCTGTCGTATCTCACGATCCTGATGCATGAACCTATTATTGTTGTTTTATGTTCCGGAACATCCTGTTCCTGTATGAACTCATCATAGAAAAAAAGCAGGGGACCGCCAATCCGCTAAATCCCTAAATCTGTGTAAGATAAATCGTACAAATAACATTTTTTGCATTTATGCCATCATCATCGGGCGAAATGGACAATTGACATTCACTTTAAGTGGGTTATATTCCTGTTTAATATATATACGATTATAGGAATGTAATCATGGTAACAGCAGGCGAAAAACCCGGAACAGGCTTCTATTTCTGTGCTCAGTGCGGTCATAGAGTGTTTTTAGAAATTAACACAGACCCTTTACCACCTTGCACGAAATGCTACTGCACACAATTTAAACGTTAAGAATGAAATAATATTTGCGTTCGCATTTAACAAAAAGCCCTGTCACCTGATGGGGCTTTTTGTTAATTTAAAAATAAGACTTACATAACAAGACCCGTGATGGGCATGAAAAGGAAACCGTTATGGAAACAATATTGGGTTTATGTATTGGCGTGGGGCTGAGCGCTGCCTGCGGTTTTCGCGTGTTTGTGCCGCTACTGGTCATGAGCATTGCCACCATGATAGGATGGTTTGAGCCATCGAAAGGCTTTGAGTGGTTAGCTCTACCATCGGTGTGTTTGGCTTTAGGTGTGGCAACGGTGTGTGAAATTGCAGCCTATTATATTCCGTGGGTGGATAACGCCTTAGACACGGTCGCAACTCCTGCGGCGATGATTGCGGGTACGCTTACCACAATGGCTGTGAGTAGTGGGGAAATGTCTCAGTTTGCTACTTGGGCAGCAGCGATTATTGTCGGTGGTGGCACAGCAGGTGTGGTGCAAATGAGTACCGTTGCTGCACGTGGTGTTTCAACTGCAACCACAGGTGGTTTAGGGAATTTTGTCGTTGCGACAGGTGAGTGGATTGGCGCAATCTTACTTTCGGTTTCAGCTATGCTGGTGCCTGCACTTGTGGCAATAGTGGTGCTGATTGCAGTTATTTGGGTGGTACGTTGGATTCGCCAGAAAAAGCAAGAACAGGCGCATACCCCGCTATAGGCGTATGCAAATAACAGTTTTAAATAAGCATAAAAAAAGCCCGACATCCTGTCGGGCTTTCTTGTATTTGGTGATTAGATATGACTCCTGTCGTATCTCACGCTCCTGGTGCTTGAACGTATTATTGTTGTTTTATGTTCCGGAACATCCTGTTCCTGTATGAGTTCATATTAGGAAAAAAGCAGAGTGTCGCCAATCCGCAAAATCCTTAAAAGTTTGTAGGATAAAACGTACAAGATTGCCTTTTAATTTATCATTATGTTCTCATGACGTTGTTTTAAATCGAGATATATTCATGCTGAGTGGTTGTGAAAAATGTGATGAATGCGGAAGCCAGTATTTAAAAACTAAATCTAGCATGGCCTCGTTGTGTCCTGAATGTGCTTCTATAATTTATGGATATACAAATTGTGAGCATGTTTTTAAAGAGGGACGTTGTATACATTGTTACTGGGATGGCAGCACAACCACTTATATTGAAGCCTTAAAGAAAAACTCATAAATATTCAGCTATAAAAAAAGCCCAACATCCTGTTGGGCTTTTTCGTATTTGGGTACTAGATATGACTCCTGTCGTATCTCACGATCCTGATGCATGAACCTATTATTGTTGTTTTATGTTCTGGAACATCCTGTTCCTGTATGACTTCATATTAGGAAAAAAGAAGGGTGTCGCCAATCCGCAAAAACCTTAAAAGTTTGTAGGATAAAACGTACAAGCCACTATTCATCTTGAGGTAAAGGCCAAAGAATATCTTTGTTTTGCTTGAATTTTTTGTACCAATATTGGCTTATCAGCGCTTTGTCATCTCTATCGAAATGATAAACGAATATATCTAAAGCTTCATTTAGGTCGAGGTCATAGCGAAACTTGGCAGTAGCTAAATGATCTTGTATTTCATATAACTGATTAAATATAGGCAAAGAATCTTCATAAGTTAATAATTGAATTTGTTGAAGAAGTTCTTTTATTTGAAGCTCATACGCATCTAAAACTCTTGCAAGATCAGTCTTTACATCTCTATAGGTGATAAGTCTTTGCTCAAATTCATCCCATGTGTAGTTCATTCTAATAAATGTTCAAAAGTTGAATGTAAGCACAGCATAACTTGATTGGTTATAGAGTTGATGTGATTTTTAAAAATACCAGTTCAGCTAACCCAATAACTCTGGCCTCTGCGCCACAACAGACTTTAATTTTTTGCGCTGATTTAAAGTAAAACACCATTGCAACACAGAGATAAAGAGCTAAGCCAACGCTTAGCCCAGACTACTGTTGTCACAACGCTGCATGACGCTGAAAAAAGTAGGGGCAAAGTCCCGTGGGAGAACAGGACTTTGCAAACTGACATGTTCGAGGCGCTGCATGAGCTTGGGGGAATAAACTTGCTCAAGCCGCTGGTAAATACAGTCACAACTCGACTCGCTATGCCCACCTGACAGGCAAATTTTTTCAAACTCCTGATGAGTCTCTGGGTCGTAAACCGAAACGCCGTAACTGCCAACTATGAAACTTAAAGCCAAAAAGGGTTTATAAATTTTCATATTATTCTCATGATTATTTATGTGTATAACTAAAATAAAAATATAATGACTTTGAGATTTAAAATAATTTTTTAAATAATAATTAATCCTCCTAAAAGCACAGGAAAATAAAATAATTAAAATTTTAAAATAAAAATAATTTATAAATTTAAAAAAATAAGACGTAAAAACCCAAATTTTAAATCAATAAAATAGTTAAATAAGAGAGAAAATGAGTTTGAAAAGTGTCATGGTCAACTCCTTAAAAAATGGAGTCCTACCACCAGATTACCGCGAATTAATTTATGGTGGTAGAACGAAAGGGGGTTGACAGACTGGAGCTCATAGACCCAGCACGCACGGGGCGTCCCCCTCCCGTCCTACCGCAAAGAAAGGGGACGCAAGGGTCTAACGAATTATAGTAGAACTACAATCCGCTATGAGCTTACGGTCTGTCAAAACCGTCTGGCAATGTAGGCCAGCAACGAAATAATAATCGGTGATTTTAAATACGTCAATTTAATATTTAAAATATTTTTGATTTAATAATAAAACTAAATAGATTTTAAAATAAAAATATTATTATTAACTTTTTATTTATATTTGATGAGAAAAAATAATAAATATAGAAATATTTTGCCAGTTCCAAAAAAGAACTTGGTTGTTAAGATCTATTTTGTCGTTTTTATAGAGATAAGAATGGAACGAGTTGTCATCACAGGTATGGGAATTAATTCTTGTATTGGAAATACATTAGAGACAGTAACCGAGTCCTTAAAAGCAGGCCGCTCAGGCATTCGCTATAACGATGTCTATGCAAAACTGAACTTTCGGAGTCATGTGAGCGCCACTGCCGAAATGAATTTTGAAAACATCGATCCAGATTTAAAAAAACACATGGGCGTTTGCACCATGTATGCCTACAACTCGGCACTCGATGCGTTACAACACGCCGAGCTTAACGCAAGTGATATTGCCAATAACCCAAAATATGGCGTGATTGGGGGAACAGGCGGCACCTCAACTGCGTCTATCATCGACATGTTGCATACCCTAAAAGAAAAAGGCGTCAGCGAAGTATCACCCGATTTAGCACCACGCTACCTCACCAGCACCATTAGCTCTAACTTATCACGCGCTTTCAATCTAAAAGGCGTATCTCAATCGGTTGCGAGTGCCTGCGCGACTTCAGCCGACGCAATTGGCTATGCATATCACCTTATTGCTGCTGGTAAACAAGACCTCATGCTAGCAGGCGGCGGTGAAGAAGACCATTGGTCGCAAACTGCAATATTCGATGCGATGGGAGCCTTATGCTCTAAATATAACGATGCACCAGAAACCGCTTCACGCCCATATTCAAAAGATAACGATGGCTTTGTGATCGCTGGCGGCGGTGGCATGGTGGTTTTGGAGTCTTTAAGCCATGCCCAAAAGCGCGGAGCAAAAATTTTGGCAGAAGTGGTTGGGTACGCTGCCAATAGTGATGGTGTCGATATGGTAGCTCCAAGTGGTGAAGGCGCGACTCGTTGCATCAAACTGGCACTCGCAGAAGCCAAGCAAAACGGCTCAGACACCATCGACTATATCAACACGCATGGCACTTCAACGCCAGCAGGCGACATTCCCGAACTATTGGCCATAGAAAGAGCTTTTGGCAGTGAAAAAGTCCCTCCGCTCAGTTCAACCAAGTCGATGACTGGACATAGTTTGGGGGCAGCAGGCGTACACGAAGCTATTTATTCTATTTTAATGCTGCAAAATAACTTTATCGCCCCGAGTATTAATATTACCGAACTACGCGAAGAAGCTAAAAAGTTCGATATTGTTCAAACAAGCCGAGAAACCGAACTAAAAACAGTGATGAGTAATAGCTTTGGTTTTGGTGGGGTAAATACCTGTCTGGTTTTTAGAAAATGGGAAGGGTAGTTTAAATACGAAATATATGTGGGCTTGAGCAAAAGAATAAATTTAAAAAGTTAAGAAAAGCGTAATGGATTACGCTTTTTCTCTCATCAGACATAGTTTAAGCAGCTTGAATAGCTTCACCACAAAAAGAAACCGTTTCTTGTTTATGCTGGTGTAAGTACCAGAACTGATCTGCAACTGTTTGTGGATGTACCGCGTAGGTTTTATCCTTCGCTTCTGGGGTTCCATCTACAAAACCATTTACAATCACTTGGCTCACATAAACATTTGAGTCAGCAAGACTATGAGCAAGCAAGTTGGTGGCCTTGTATTGAGCGGCAGCGGTAGTTGCTAACGATGAGTACTCTTTGGCAACCAAGTCGATGCCTACTGCATCGAAAGCAAAAATTCCGTTTGTCGATAAAATACTACCGTGGTTCTTCTCTAAATCACCTAAGCAAGCTTGTACCGTCGCAATATAGCTCGAAACACGAATATGAAAGCTTTTGGTAAGCTCTAGTGGAGGGGTTTTTAAGATATTACCTTCAATATCATGGAAAGCATTCCAATGAATATTTTTAATCTCTCCTAATTGATCTTTAATACGTTGAATAAGGTTTGGTATATCTTCAAGAACCGCTAAATCACATGTAAAAGCGTAAGCTTCAATACCTTGTGCCTTAAGTTCTAAAATGGCTTTTTCGAGTTTTTTAGCATTACGTGCCACTAAACCGATTTTATAGCCTTCTTTACCAAACTTATGTGCTACGGCTTTGGAAATACCTGTTCCATAACCAAAAATTATAATATTGTTGTTCATTATAAAGTTCCAGAAAACCAATTATTTGGTTAGAAATAGTTTATAATATGTTTTTATAATGTATTCAAGCGAAAAAATTAAATCTAAAAATAATGCAGAAACAACAAGACAAAAATATGAAAAACATTAATTAAGTCAGTTGGTTTTGAATGGTCTGGATAATATAGCTTTTATTAAAATTTTACCTTTATGGAAAACCTAGAATAGTGATTTTCGAATTGAAGAAATGTTTACCTATGAAATAATTTTTTAGTTTGACTTCTCTATTGGTCTGTCTTAAATTAATTGGAACGATCGTTCCTTTTAGATATGTTTTATGCGAACCAAAGAATTTGAAACTGATGAAATTGCTGATGCTGCAATGCAGGTTTTTTGGCGTCACGGTTATGCTGCAACTTCAGTTCAAGACTTGGTTGACGGTACTGGACTATCTAGAAGTAGCCTTTACAGTACCTTTCAAAACAAACAAGGGCTTTATCAAAAAGCGTTACAGCGTTATGAACTTTTAAAAACACTTAACAATGTGAAGCTGTTGTCTGGTTCAGGTTCGCCGAAAGCCCTTATTCAGCAATTACTGATAAATGTGGTTGAAGATGAGCTGAATGATTCAGAACACAAAGGCTGCCTCGTTGCAAATGCTTGTTTGGAACTGGCTGGGCATGATGAAGACGTCTCTCAATTCGTTGTAAGTAACCTACAGAAACTTCAACATGCTTTAGAGAATTTATTAATTAAAGCTCAACAATCTGGTGAAATTGCCTCTACCCAAAACCCACGTGCGTTGGCAAGTTTCTTTCTAAACACCATGCAAGGTTTACGTGTTCTAGGGAAAGGCAGCCCACTTGAACAAAGAAAGCAATGTTTAATGGATGTGGTCGAGGTTGCTTTAAACGTTTTATAAAACTCATTTAAACCTTAACTATGGTTGAGCTGAATAGTTAAGGTTTTTATTTAACTTAAATTGGAATGATCATTCCAAAATAATGATTTTAGTTCACATGGAGAACAAATGCCTTTCCATCCTAACCTGATAAAACAAGCATATAGCGATGCAGAGCAGAGTAAGTACGCTTTAAAAGAATTTGAGAGTAAAGCTTTATGAATACTAAGAGTAATGAAACATCTCATCAGTTAACTGATGAATTCTCTACTCAATTACCAATTTGGAAACTGTTGGCTTTTACAGTTGCAGGCTTTCTGACCATTATGACAGAAACCATGCCAGCAGGGCTTTTGCCTCAAATCAGTCAAGGCTTACATATTTCAGAAGCTTATGCAGGGCAGCTTATAGCAGTGTATGCCTTAGGTTCTGTTTTAGCGGCAATACCGCTGATTAGCCTTACGCGTAGTTGGAATCGGAGACCCTTATTACTCAGTGCTATTGCAGGGTTACTTTTATTTAACGCGATTACTGCCTTATCAAATGACTATATGCTGACTTTGATTGCTCGTTTTATTGCAGGGATGGCCGCGGGTGTTATTTGGGGGCTTTTAGCGGGTTATGTAAGACGCATGGTCTCTGCATCTTATCAGGGACGAGCTTTAGCAATTGCTGGGGTTGGGCAACCGATTGCTTTATCAATAGGGGTGCCTTTGGGTGCGTGGTTGGGAACATTGTTTGAATGGCGTGGCGTGTTTTGGATCATGTCTTTACTAGCATTGATTTTATTTGTCTGGATTCGTTTTAGCATTCCTGATTTTGCAGGACAGTCAGCACAGAAAAGGTTGCCCATTTTAAAAGTTCTTTTAATGCCGGGCATTAGAGCTGTTTTAGCAGTCGTCTTCCTTTGGATATTGGCGCATAGCATTCTTTATACTTATATTTCACCATTTTTGGCCTCGACAGGGCAGACATACAACGTTGAGACTATCCTGTTTATATTCGGCATTTCTTCAATTTTCGGCATTCTCATTACAGGCATGTTTATCGATCGTTCATTAAGAAAAATAACGCTTTTAAGCTTATTGATCTTTGCAATCGCAACAGCGCTGTTAGGTGTTTATAGCTCTTCAAGTTTTGTCGTACTGGCGGGTGTTGTGTTATGGGGAGTTACTTTTGGTGGGGCTCCAACATTATTACAAACAGCTTTGGCAAATACTGCGGGACACGAAGCAGATGTAGCGCAGTCTATGTTGGTCACGGTATTTAACCTTGCTATCGCATTTGGTGGAATGATTGGCGGAGGACTGCTTGAAAGTCTTGGGGCAGCTTCTTTTCCGTGGTTTATGCTGGCTTTTGCCCTGATAGGGTTATTTACTGTTTACCATGCTCGGAAACATGGTTTTATTTCTTCATAAAAGACTTTTGCCCTTCATGACTAAAAAATGAAGGGTGATTTACTTTTTATAGTTTGATGCACTTTTGTCAAAAACAGTTAATGTTTTGGTAAAATAAACCGAAAAATACAAATAAAGTGGAATTTAAATATAACTAATTATGGGTAAATGGGAATAAATTCTTTTAAATTTGCTTAATGGCGTAAAAATTCCCAAAAATATTAAAAATTAGCTTTTCTTAGAAAAACAATCCCGCAGGGTGCTGGCTAAACTATATCTCAAGGGTGTGATAGGGATCGAAAAGAGTAGCATGCACCAAAACGTATAACGTTAGTGTGTACTCACCCAAAAGGTCTCGATTCGGCTTAGGACGCTATAGATCAAAAGTTTATAGGCACAAGGTTATAACTTACAAAGTTATGATTGTTGAAGTAAACCATAGATGTTTTCCCTTGACACCCTAAAAAATTCTCTATAATAAAAACGATACTTTACAAGAATATAATTTAATGAATAAGCCTTATCTTTCTGAGCTACCTACCGACAGTCAAATCTCATCTCAATTGAACAATGCTTACTTCCACGACTCGTGGAGTATTGTGCTGGGTCAACCCGACCTGAATGTATTTCAGCAACTTATTAAACTGTTCCATCACACCCCAGAGTGGGTAGAGTGGAGCATGAATATGCGTAATAAAATTACTTCTAAAATTGGGCTTAAAGACTTAGGAAGTTTTAAACAGATTGATTCAAATAAAAAAGAAAATGAGTATGTCGCAGGCGACCGAATTGGAATTTTTACCTTACGACAACGTACCGAAAATGAGTTAGTGATTGGAGACGATGACAAGCACTTAAATGTGACTTTATCTGTTTATAAGAATGAAAAGACCCAAGTGTTGACTATAACTACAGTGGTGCATATTAAAAATTGGCTTGGAAGACTCTACATGGTGCCAGTGATTCCTGCACATCGCAAAATAGTGCCAGCAACTTTACAAATATTGGGTTAAAGCATTATTTTTATTTACGATGTGGTCGCCTGAAATCATTTATATAATATCCTTATTATTATAATTGCGAGCTGAATAAGATGGAAAATAAAAACCAGTGTCGCCAATGCGCCGTATGCGGAAAGAATTTCCCGTTAAAAGAGCTGGTTTCGGGTGAAGTCATTCGGAATGTGATTAGTGATGAAATTATAAAAGATCATCCAGATTGGAATTACTCAAGTTTTATTTGTCGAGCCGATCTGGCAGATTATCGAATTAAATACGTTCAGTCACTTTTACGCTCCGAAAAGGGCGAACTTTCTAATTTAGAAAATGAAGTGATTGGCAGTATGCAACGCCATGAGCTGATTAGCCGAAATACCGAATCCGACTTTGATCAAAAATGGACGTTTGGGGAAAGATTGGCAGATAAGATCGCGACATTTGGGGGTAGTTGGGCTTTCCTGATTTGCTTTGCTATTTTCTTAACGGCTTGGATTATTTTAAATACCGTTGTGATGGTGACACGTCCAGTCGACCCTTATCCTTTTATTTTACTTAATCTGGTTTTGTCATGCTTAGCGGCAATTCAGGCACCTATTATTATGATGAGCCAAAACCGTCAAGAAGCCAAAGACCGTCTGCGTTCTCAACATGACTATCAAATTAATTTAAAAGCCGAGCTTGAGATTCGCCATTTGCATGAAAAAATGGATCATCTTTTATCGCATCAGTGGGAAAGGCTTGCGCATATTCAAGAAATTCAGCTCGATCTTTTAGCTGAAATGAATAAAAAACGATAAAGATTTTCCGAGTTTCACGTGGAACATGATGAGAGCTTATAGATTGCTTTGCGGTAGGTCCGAAATTTCTTTATGATTTGCCGCCATGCTCCATTGCTGTTTCTACGACCATGCCTTTAAACGACAACTTTGTTTACGCTCCGCCACAAGATCCGCTTTCAATTTTATTTGAAGATGACGATTTAATTGTGGTTGATAAACCTGCGGGCTTGTTGTCAGTCATGGGGCGCCTACCTGAGCATCATGACAGTGCTTATTTAAGGGTGCTGGAAAAGTTCCCTTTGGCTAAAGTGACGCATCGTTTAGATATGGCGACGTCGGGCTTACTTATGTTTGCCAAGCACCGTGATGCAGAAGTCGCGGTAAGTAAAATGTTTCAGGCTAGAACAGTCAAAAAACATTATGTTGCTTTGGTGCAAGGCGAAGTGGCAGAAGAGGGCAGTGTTGAAGTTCCACTCATTACCGACTGGGAAAATCGCCCGAGACAAATTGTACATTTTGAATTAGGCAAACACGCTAAAACCTTGTTTCAGCCTCTTACCTATGATGAAAACACTGATCAAACTCGAGTATTGCTTGAGCCAGTCACAGGGCGTTCGCACCAGCTACGTGTGCACATGATGCATATTGGACACCCGATTATGGGCGACAAGCTGTATCATCCTGAACCAAAACGTTTTCATTTAAACCGAATGGCTTTACATGCTGCATATTTGGCTTTTCAGCATCCATTGAAAGGCACAGATGTGGTCATTGAGTCGCAAGTGCCTTTTTAAAATTTATATACAATTAAAAATTCAATTTGGTGCAATTGGGAACGGAATATATACCCAAATTGCAATAAAAGTCGGGTATTCTTGATGTCGAATAATATTAATACTGCGACAACAACAACAAGGACAATCTAATGAACCGCGATTACGAACAATTTCCAGATGATGATAACGGCAATGTACTTTGGCAAATGGTTGAAGATGGGGATGACTTAACCGAGCTGCATGAAATTGAATTTTCAATTGCTTTTCAAGATCAAAAAAATGCAGAGCAATGTGCACTTTACTTACTTTACCAAGAACAAAAAGTTTCACTTTTCCAAGATGACTCTGTTGAGCCAAACGAGTGGGTAATTACCATCTTTGTGAATATGGAACCTGAGTATTCAGATATCGTTGATTTGGAACAATGGTTTGCCAGCATCGCTGAAAAATTTCAGGGTGAATATGACGGATGGGGCTGTATGGCCTATGTCTTTGAAGAAGAAACTGAAGAAGACGACCTGTTACAGTAAGGTCTAAAAAGAGTAGGAGATAATCATGAACTTATCTCAAAAACAAATTGCGGTACGGTTTTTAGAACTTGCCGCAGCAGGCGAAGTTGATGAAGCCTATAGCAATTACACTGCGCCTAACTTCAAGCATCACAACCCTTACTATGCGGGTGATGCGACTTCGTTGAAGGAAGGCATGCGTGAAAGTGCGGCTGAAAATCCAAACAAAGTCTTTGATGTTCAACATGTCATTGAAGATGGAACTTTAGTCGCCGTGCATTCAAAACTTGAAATGCAAATGAACGACAAACCTACCATTTTGGCTGTGGTTCATATTTGCCGTTTTGAAAATGGAAAAATTGCTGAGCTTTGGGATATCGGGCAAATGCAGCCTGAACAGCTTGTGAATGAAAATGGCATGTTCTAACAAAAAAGCCCGAAAATAATTCGGGCTTTTTTATTTTCTAGATGAATTAAAACTTCCACTGTGCCGAGATTGAAGCATTCAGTGGCTCACCTGGTTGAATCCATAAATCGCTATAGCTTGAGACATAGTAGGTTTTATCAAATAGGTTGTTTACGTTCAGCTGATAACGTAAGCGGTCAGATGGAGCATAGTAAGCATTTAAGTTGACCAACGTATAGCTTGGTAAATTAAAGCCATTATCAAGGTTATGTCCACTGCGTTCACCCACATAGGTAAGGTTGGCACCTACACCTGCTTTTGTTGAACCTTCTTGTAGAAACTCATAATTGGTACTTACAGAACCTTGGTGTTTTGGCACATTGCTTAGACGAGCGCCTTTTGCCAAGTCTTGGTCTTTTTCAATTTGAGCATCGGTATAACTATAGTTGGCATTGACGAACCAATGGTCAGTGATTTGGCTATTTAAGTCAAACTCAATTCCTTTACTACTCACTTCGCCTGCTGCGGTTTGAAAGTTACTGTCAATTGGGTCGGTTGTGAGTACATTTCGTTTTTTCATTTTAAACAAAGCGAGACTCAGCACACTTTGGTCATTCACTTTATATTTGGTACCGACCTCGTAGCTTTCGCCTTTTTCAGGAGCAAAAGTCTGTCCATTTCGGTTCATACCACTATTCATCGCAAATGAGCGACCATAGTTGGTATAAAACGCCCATTGGTCAGAGGCTTTAAAATTTACTCCGAAACGCGGACTATTCTGGTGAAGTGTCTGGTTGCTTTCAGTTTGAGTCAGGTGATTTTTAAAGTCTTGTTCGACCTGATCAAAACGGTTACCGAATAGCACGCTCCACTGGTCATTAAAAAAGATCTGGTCTTGTAGATTAAGCGCAAAGTAACGCTGCTGTTCTTTGGTGTTGGTAAACGGTGCTAAGTTTGGTAAATATTTGCCATATTCAGGTTGGTAAATATCAATTGTGTTTGGCATGCCAGCACTGTGATTACGACGAAGCTGGTTTTGTTTGTAGTCGAGTTGACCAAGTTCGGTTGAAAGTAAAATTTCATGGCGAGCCCAAGACGTATCAATCTTGCCAAGTAACTCTGTCTGAGCCAGCACATCTTCACTTGTATAATCACGATAGCGACGTTGACGCTCTAAAGTACGTCCATCGGCTTGCATACGACGAGGTTCGGTTGCAAAGCCGACCATTTTGGCGTCTTTATAGCTAACCGCACTATTTAGCTTCCAGTCAGGGTTAAATTCGTGACTCAGACGTAATTGGTAAAAGTAATCTTTTATTTTCAAATCGCCGTCGTCAGGTTCACCTGTAAAGGTTTTCGGGTCCATCACAAACTCATGATTGACGGTGCTCACACCACGGTCAAAGGTTCCTTTATGCTCTGTAAATTCACTGTCAAAGTCGAGTTGCGTCTGGTCTGAAATTTTCCATGTGAGCTGTGGTGAAAAGAACCAGCGTTCACTGCTGACATGATCACGAAAGCTTTGATTATCTTCGTGAGCCACGGCTACGCGATAGGCCAGTTCATCGTTAATAGGGGCAGTGTGTTCCAGACTTATTCGATATTGTTCTTGGGTATTGGCACGTAGGTTAACTTCACTTTCGCTTTCCCACTGTGGTTTTTTACTATTGAGGTTCAGCAAACCTCCTGTTTCGCCGCGACCATATAGAGCAGCCATTGGCCCTTTTAAAAACTCTAAAGATTCAATATTTACGACATCTTTTGGCGCATTAATCCCTCGGTTGACACTCAAGCCGTTTCGAATCATGGATGCACCTAAGTTGGGATCGGTACTAAAACCACGGAAAGAGTAGTTATCCCAAAAGCCGCCACCAAAACTGTTTTGATGAAAAACCCCACTCACCAAGCTTAATGCGTCATCAATCCGTTGAACGTCTTGTTGTTCCATCATTTGTTTTGAAACATAAGCACGATTAAAAGGAACGTCTAAAACATCGTGAGAAAATTTAGTCGCCGAGCTATTTTGACTCACACCTTCTTGGGTGCTTTCAGCCTGAACGCGTATGGTCTCAAGTACCGTTGACGTTTCTTCTGCCCAAGTGAATGTCGATATAAATGATAGACCCAACGAAGACAACAATCCTAATTTGTGTTGCATAAATAATCAGCCATGAAAGACAAAAGAACTATAATGTAATAGTATAACGTTACATTATTTTATTGATTACCGCTATGTCTTTAGAAAAGAATATTGAACGTTTACAGTCGATTGATGCATTGCGTGGTTTGGTGATCATCATTATGTTGCTCGACCATGTAAGAGAAACTTTCTATTTACATAAACAGGTTACCGATCCAATGGACGTAACAGTAACAGAACCAGCATTATTTGGTAGTCGATTATTGGCACATATTTGCGCTCCGGTTTTTGTACTTTTAACGGGTATTTCTGCATTTTTATTTCAATCAAAAAAACAGGACTTACAAAAAACGCGTGCTTTTTTATTAAAGCGTGGCTTATTTTTAATTGTGTTAGAGCTTACCCTTGTGAATTTTGCATGGACAGCGACTTTTCCACCCGAAGTCATTTATTTACAGGTGATTTGGGCGATAGGTATTAGCATGGTGGTGCTAGCGTGCTGTGTAAGTTTGCCTTTGCCTGTTCTTGCTGGTGTAGCGTTGGTGATTATTTTTGGGCACAACTTATTAGATTCTGTGCACTTCTCGCAAGGCATCCTACAGAATATATGGTTCGTTTTACACGAACGTGGCTGGCTTGAGTTTGCAGGTATTAAGCTTCGCACAAGCTATCCGGTTTTACCTTGGATTGGGGTGATTTTATTAGGCTACGTTTTAGGTCAGTTCTTTAGTTCAAAATATACACCAAAGCAAAGAAGCCGTGCTTTACTCAGCCTTGGTGTGGCAAGTATTGGGTTATTTATTTTACTGCGTTTTATCAACGTCTATGGTGACCAGCCGTGGCAGCATTTTGAGTCATTACAACTGAGCCTTATGAGCTTTTTTAACCTCACCAAGTATCCGCCGTCTTTATTGTTTATTTTGCTAAATGTTGGGATCGGATTAATTGTAATGACTGCTTTTGAACGTATGCAGCAATATTCATTTCTAAAACCATTGGTCGTGTTTGGCTCGGTGCCGATGTTCTTTTATTTACTGCATTTATATGTGCTGAAACTGATGTATGTATTTGCACTCAGTATATGGGGAGCTAACTATGGAAGTTATTTGTCGGTCAGCCATGTGTGGATGCTGTGGTTAATCACAATTGTGCTGTCTTTTGCACTCTACCCAGCAGTTAAGTGGTTCTCGAAGTTCAAACATCAAAATAAACATATTTCGATTTTAAAATATTTCTAATTTCTAAAATGTGAGTAAAGCGAGTTCAATAATGCTCGCTTTATTTACTCACATCTAAATATAAAGTTTCTTTGACTTCTTCCATGACCACATAACTATGTGACGATGCTGAAGCGGGAAGTTTCTTTAACAGATCTCCCAATAAGCGGCGGTATGCGCTCATTTCTTTTAAGCGCGCTTTTACAAGATAGTCAAATTCACCTGAAATAAGGTGACATTCGAGCACTTCAGGAATCTCGACTAAATCTCTGGCCACTTGGTCGAATACATCGCCTGATTTGGCAGATAACTTAATTTCTAAAAAGACAAGCAGGTTACGATCTACGTAGGCGGGGTTTAGCCGTGCGTAATAACCCATGATAATGCCATCGCGTTCTAGGCGTTTTACACGCTCTGAACAAGGGGTGGTAGAGAGGTTGACTCTCGATGCCAATTCACTAATCGCAATTCGTCCTTCACGCTGCAAAATGTCCAGAATCATGCGATCTATACGATCTAAGGGGCGCATAGATATTTCCTCTTTTTTTAAAATTCTCGCGAGAAAAACATAAATTTACCTAGATTATACCCTGAAAAACAGTGAAATAAACTATTGAAGCAGAAATATACTAGTGAAATAAACTGGTGTGCGTGAGGGAATGGAAATGCGCGTAATTGTATTAGGTAGCGGCGTTATTGGAGTGGCAAGTGCCTATTATCTAGCTCAACAAGGAGCTGAGGTCACTGTTCTTGATCGCCAGTCAGGTCCTGCTGAAGAGACAAGTTTTGGTAACGCAGGTCAAATTTCGCCTGGGTATTCAACCCCTTGGGCAGCACCAGGAATCCCTTTTAAAGCTGTGAAATGGATGTTCCAGCACCATGCACCGCTTGCAATTAATTTAGATGGCAGCATGTGGCAGTTACAGTGGATGGCACAAATGCTGAAAAACTGTAATCCACAAAGTTATGCTGTGAACAAAGAACGTATGATGCGCGTGGCTGAATACAGCCGTGACTGCTTACGTGAACTCAGAAAAGACACAGGTATTCACTACGAAAACCGTGCGAAGGGTACGTTGCAGTTATTCCGTAAAGAAGCACAAATGGAAGCGGTTCAACGCGACATTAGCGTGCTTGAAGAATGCGGCGTAAGCTACGAATTATTAAATGGCAACGAGCTTGGCCGTGTAGAACCAGCGTTGGCTAATGCACAAGATAAATTGGTCGGTGGTTTACACCTACCAAACGATGAAACAGGTGACTGTTATTTATTTACCAATGCCTTAGCTCAAATTGCCAAAGAGCTAGGTGTTAACTTCCAGTTCAACCAGAACGTAGAAAAATTGATTGTTGAAGGCGATCAAATTAAGGGCGTTTTGGTCAATGGTAAAGTTTTAACTGCAGATCGTTATGTCCTAGCATTTGGTAGCTATTCACGTGATTTCTTGAAACCACTCGATCTACAGTTGCCTGTATATCCTGTGAAAGGTTACTCGTTGACGATTCCAATTGTTGACCCTGCTTTTGCTCCGCAATCTACAGTGCTGGATGAAACCTATAAAATTGCGATTACGCGTTTTGACCAACGTATTCGCGTAGGCGGTATGGCAGAACTAAGCGGTTTCAATTTAGGTCTGAACGAAGACCGCCGTGCAACCTTGCAAATGGTGACTCAGGACTTGTTCCCGGGTGGCGATATGGCACAGGCGTCTTTCTGGACGGGTCTACGTCCAATGACACCAGACAGTACCCCAATTATTGGTGCGACTCGCTTTAAAAATCTGTTCTTGAATACAGGTCACGGTACTTTAGGTTGGACCATGGCGTGTGGTTCAGGAAAATTAATCAGTGACATCGTATTGAATCATAAGACTGATATCAGTACCGATGGCCTTTCAATTCAGCGTTATTCACACGCGCACGCTGCATAGCGGACGTTAGGAAAGTAATCATGCCTCGTCCTATTACCGCAGTGATCCACCGTCAAGCCTTACAAAATAACTTGGCGGTGGTACGCAAGGCTATGCCAAACAGTAAGGTCTTTGCCGTTGTAAAAGCCAATGCTTATGGACACGGAATTGAACGTGTTTATGAAGCATTTAAAGCAGCAGATGGCTTTGCCTTACTGGATCTTGAAGAAGCAAAACGAATTCGTGCTCTAGGCTGGACAGGTCCAATTTTATTGCTCGAAGGAGTTTTTTCTCCTCAAGATTTATTTGATTGTGTGCAGTATCAGCTTAGTTTCACCATTCATAGTGAAGCGCAAATTGAGTGGGTAGAAAAGCATCCTTATTCGGCCCAATTTGATGTTTTCTTGAAAATGAACAGTGGAATGAACCGTCTTGGTTTTAAACCACAAAACTATGTTCAGGCTTGGGAGCGTCTAAATAACTTGGCAAATGTGTCCAAGATTACGCACATGATGCATTTTTCAGATGCAGATGGCGATCGTTTCGGCCAGCAAGGCATTGATTATCAAATCACTGCATTTGAAGAAATTATTAAAGATTTACCGGGTGAAAGATCGGTAAGTAATAGTGCGGCAATTCTGCGTTATCAAGACCAGCTCAAATCAGATTATGCACGTAGCGGCATCATGCTCTATGGCAGCTCGCCAGATTACCCGACGCATAGTATTGCGGATTGGGGCTTACAACCGACCATGAGCTTACGCAGCGAAATTATTGCCGTTCAGCATTTAGAACCAAATGAAAGCGTCGGTTATGGCTCAAATTTTGTCGCAGAGCAGCCCATGACGATTGGGATTGTGGCTTGCGGCTATGCCGATGGTTATCAGCGTATTTCACCAACAGGTACGCCTGTTTTAGTGGACTCTGTCCGCACTCGTACAATTGGCCGCGTCAGCATGGATATGTTGGCAGTCGATTTAACGGGCATTGAGAGTGCCAAAGTCGGTAGTGAAGTCGTGCTTTGGGGCCAATCAAGTACAGGTGTCGTTTTACCTATTGATGATGTCGCAGTTTCATCTGGTACGGTGGGCTATGAACTGATGTGTGCTGTCACCGCCCGTGTTCAATTTATTAATCAGGTATAAGGAAATCCGAATGTCTAATTCAGATATACAAAAAATTAACACTAACGAAGTCATGAGCGCCGTGACTATTTTTAACAAAGTGGTTTATCTGTCAGGTCAGGTACCTAAAAATACCGAGCAAGATGTGGCAGGCCAAACTCGTGAAATTCTTGCCACGATTGATGAACTTTTGGCATTAGCCAATACCGACAAATCTCGCTTGCTCTCTGCACAGCTCTATTTAAAAAATCTTTCTGACTTTTCAACCGTAAATGCAATTTGGGTTGATTGGTTAAAAGGGTGTGTTGCTCCATCGCGTGCCACAATTCAGGCCGATTTGGTCAATCCAGATTGGTTAATTGAAATTGCCGTGACGGCAGCACAAAAGTAATTCGTTTTTACTCCAAAAATGATGATGTATCTAACAGAAGGAAGATAGATACGGTTTAACCAGTCATTTTTGGTGAACAGATTCAGTGACCTATGGCATACGGTTCGATTTTCGCCATAGGTTGCTGATCTTAACAAAGGAATTCAAAAAGGAATTTTAATATGACAACGGCTCGTCATTCAGATACGGAAAACTCTCCTGATCATCTGCAACGAAAACTGTCTAACCGTCATTTACAACTGATTGCTATTGGCGGTGCAATTGGAACTGGCCTATTTATGGGCTCAGGTAAAACCATCTCCCTCGCAGGCCCTTCAATTCTCTTTATTTATATGATTATTGGAGGCATGTTCTTTTTCTTAATGCGTGCAATGGGTGAGTTACTTCTTGCAAATCTGCATTACAAATCTTTTGTTGATATGGCTCATGACCTGATTGGTCCTTGGGCCGGTTACTATTTGGGCTGGACCTATTGGTTAGGTTGGGTGCTGGTGGGTATTGCGGACCTTTCAGCAGTCATTAACTATTTGAGTTTCTGGTTGCCCGATGGCGCAAGTTTTTCCCCAATACAGCAGGCCATGATTAGTGCAGGTTGTGTATTGTTTGTCATGGGACTTAACCTACTGACAGTACGGCTATTTGGTGAAATTGAATTCTGGTTTGCTCTCATTAAGATCTTGGCGATTATTGGCCTGATCGGAGTAGGCGGCTATATGATTTTCAGCCATTTCCAAGCTCCACAAGGTGCTGTTGCAAGCATTAGCAATGTTTGGGCGCACGGTGGTTTATTCCCGAAAGGCACCGAAGGCTTCTTGGCAGGATTCCAGATTGCTGTATTTGCTTTTGTCGGGGTTGAACTGGTAGGTACAACAGCTGCTGAAACCAAAGACCCAGAAAAGAACCTACCGAAAGCAATTAATGCGATTCCGGTACGTATTATCCTGTTCTATGTATTGGCACTCTTTATTGTGATGTCAGTAACCCCGTGGGATCACATTCGTGCAGATAAAAGCCCATTTGTTGAGTTATTCTTAAATGCGGGTATTCCAGTTTCTGCCATCATCATGAACTTGGTGGTGCTGTCTTCAGTGATGTCATCAATGAACAGCGGTGTGTTTTCAACCAGTCGTATGTTGTTTGGTCTATCAAAAGATGGTCAGGCACCGGGTGCATTTGGTCGTTTATCAAAACGTGCAGTTCCTTCAAATGGTTTAATTTTTTCTTGTACTTTTATTATGGGCGGAGCAGTGCTTCAGTACTTTGTTCCAAACACCATGGAAGCATTTACGTTAGCAAGTTCACTTTGTGTGATTCTATTCATTAGCGTTTGGAGTCTCATTATGGTGTGCTATTTACGCTATCGTAAATTACGTCCTGAATTACATGAAAAATCGACTTTCAAAATGCCGGGTGGCATCTGGATGAGCTATGTGGTTTTAGCATTTATGCTTTTCACTTTAGTTATTTTGGCGCTAGAGCCAGATACTTTGAAAGCTTTATATGTGAGTCCAGTATGGTTAGTCATCTTGGGTGTTACCTATCATGTGTTATATAAACCACGCATGAAAAAGCTAGGACGAGAACTCGTTAACGATCATTAAGTTTTATTAAAAAGCCAATCGAACATGATTGGCTTTTTTTATTTTCTTTCTATTTTTTATCGGAATAATGTTGTTTATTTTTGAATCACTAGTGCAGTTTGGAGGGGGGAGGGAAAGCGACATCAAGCATTATCACATGCTACACTTCGGCTAATCTGGTGAATCGAGATTGGATAATTAAAATTGCCGTGAAGGCAGTACATAAATAATGCAATTTAAAAAACAGGGATAAAAGATAGTTCAATTAAGGAAAAAATATACTTGAACATATTGTCCCGATGTATAGACTCAGCAACCCATGATATACGGTTCATTTTCTCCCTATATGTTGCTGATTGAAATTAAGCAAATATAAAAAGGACTTCTAATATGACAATGGTTCATCATTCAGATGAGGCAAGTTCCCCTGATCATTTACAACGGAAATTAAGTAATCGCCACTTACAGCTTATTGCAATTGGCGGTGCAATCGGTACCGGTCTATTTATGGGCTCGGGCAAAACCATCTCCCTCGCAGGTCCTTCAATTCTCGTTATTTACATGTTAATTGGTGGTATGTTTTTCTTCCTTATGCGTGCATTAGGTGAATTACTGCTTGCTAATTTACATTACAAGTCATTTGTTGATATGGCATATGACTTGATCGGCCCATGGGCTGGCTACTACATAGGCTGGACCTATTGGTTAGGCTGGGTATTGGTTGGTATTGCCGATCTTTCAGCGGTCATTAATTATTTAAGTTTCTGGTTGCCCGAAGGCGCCAGTTTCTCACCAATGCAACAAGCCATGATTAGTGCGGGCTGTGTGCTATTTGTCTTAAGCCTTAACCTTCTTACAGTTAAGTTGTTTGGTGAAGTAGAATTCTGGTTCGCACTCATTAAGATTCTAGCGATTATTGGCTTGATTGGTGTGGGTGGCTACATGATTTTGACTCACTTCCAAGCTCCTCATGGTGAGGTTGTAAGTGTCAGTAACGTATGGTCACATGGTGGTATATTTCCAAAAGGTGTAAGCGGGTTTTTGGCAGGTTTCCAGATCGCCGTATTTGCCTTTATTGGTGTTGAGCTGATTGGTACAACAGCTGCTGAAACCAAAGATCCAGAAAAGAACCTACCAAAAGCAATTAATGCGATTCCAGTACGTATTATCCTGTTCTATGTGTTGGCGCTTTTTGTCGTAATGTCAGTCACACCGTGGGATCATATCCGTGCAGATAAAAGCCCATTTGTTGAGTTGTTCTTAAATGCAGGTATTCCTATTTCTGCAATTATTATGAACTTGGTTGTACTGTCTTCGGTTATGTCTTCAATGAACAGTGGCGTGTTTTCAACAAGCCGTATGTTGTTCGGTTTATCGAAAGATGGTCAAGCACCGAGTGTATTAGGACGTTTATCAAAACGTGCTGTACCTTCAAATGGTTTAATCTTTTCATGTATTTTCATTATGGGCGGTGCAGTGCTTCAGTACTTTGTTCCAAACACAATGGAAGCATTTACTTTGGCAAGTTCGCTCTGCGTAATCCTGTTTATTAGCGTGTGGATTTTAATCATGGCGTGCTATTTACGTTATCGTAAAACTCGTCCTGAGCTTCATGCTGCATCAACCTTTAAAATGCCTGGTGGCGTTTTGATGGCGTATGTGGTTATTGCATTCTTCTTGTTTACTTTAGTGATTTTGGCACTAGAGCCAGATACATTGAAAGCACTCTACGTCAGCCCAGTATGGTTAGTAGTTTTAAGCGTAACCTACTATGCGTTCTATAAGCCGCGTATGAAAAAACTAGGCCGTGAAGTTTTTTAATTATCCTTTCTCGATTTACCAAAAAAGCCAATCATGATTGATTGGCTTTTTTATTGGGGTGTCTAATCAACCAGTAAATGTTGATACTTATCGGCCTGTTTACGCAAATAATCCCAGACCAGTTTAATGCGAGGTTCGTGCTGTAAATCAACAAAAGTCAGCATCCAGAAGGTATGAGTAAAGCGAACTTGCTGCTCTAATACTTCTTCGAGTTCAGGTTTATCGTCTGCTAGAAACTTGGGCAAAATCGCAAGCCCTGCACCCGCACTGACTGCAATTTGCTGAGCCAAAATACTGCTGCTACGAAAGTTAGCATTGAGCTTTAAAGGTAACCGTTCTAAACAGTACAGTTCAGGGCTATACACCAGATCATCAATATAGTTCACAAAGCGATGCTGGGTTAAATCTTCTAGACGTCGAATAGGTGGGTTTTGCGCCAGATAGTTTTGGCTGCCATAAATTTTTAAGCAGTAGTCTGATAACCGCGTAATAATATAAGGTCCGGACGTTGGACGTTCAATCGACACTACAATGTCTGCTTCACGGTGTGAGAGCTTAATCATTTTTGGTACTGGAATTAGATCGATGGTGAGCAGTGGATACTGAATCGAGAACTCCGCCAGTAAGCGTGCTAAAAATGCAGTTCCAAAGCCCTCAGGTGTGCCAATTCGCACACGACCTTGCAAAGGTTGATGTGGTTTTTCAATTTGTAAGAAAGCTTGTTCCATTTGCTCAACTCGAGGAACAAGTGCCATACCTTCGAGTGTCAGCTCATAACCAGTCGCTTCACGCTTAAACAGCGTTGTACCCAAAGCAAGTTCTAGAGCCTGAATCCGTCTAGCCACCGTACTATGCTCGACACCAATAATACGAGCAGCATTGGTTAAGGTTTTAGTGCGAGCTAAAACCAGAAAAAACTGTAGATGATCCCAATCCACTTTCATTTTTGTTATTGTCCCTGTGCATATTTGCACAACAATCGTGCATGAATTTGCATTGGTGGTCAAAGCTTTCTTTGTTAGTCTCAAATGAAACCTGAATAAAGAAAATACATAGATCAGTATTTTCTAATAATTGAACACAATAAAAATATGGCCTATGGAGAGGTTATGAACACAATCCAAAAAATCGAATTGGAAACCGCTAAATTACTCATTAACGGACAGTTCATCGAATCTAAAACACAGGAATGGCAAGATATTATTAACCCTGCCACTCAGGAAGTGATTGGTCGCGTACCATTTGCAACGGTTCAAGAAGTTGACGCTGCTATTCAATCTGCACAAGATGCTTTTGCTTCTTGGCGCCAAACCCCAATTCAGGCACGTATGCGCATCATGCTCAAGTTGCAAGACTTGATTCGTGCCAACATGAAAGAAATTGCACAAGTATTGACGGCTGAACAAGGTAAAACCTTAGCAGATGCCGAAGGTGATATTCAACGTGGTTTAGAAGTGGTTGAACATGCCTGTTCGATCGGCACTTTGCAAATGGGTGAATATGTTGAAGGTGTAGCACGTGGTGTAGACACGTATACCTTGCAGCAACCTTTGGGTGTCTGTGCGGGTATTACGCCGTTTAATTTCCCTGCCATGATTCCGCTTTGGATGTTCCCAATGGCAATTGTGTGTGGCAACACCTTCGTTTTAAAACCATCAGAACAAGATCCTTTATCAACCATGATGTTGGTTGAACTTGCAATTCAAGCAGGTATTCCAGCAGGTGTCTTAAACGTTGTGCATGGCGGTAAAGAAGTAGTTGATCGTTTGTGTACCCATAAAGATATTAAAGCGATTTCATTTGTAGGCTCAACTGCGGTTGGCACACATGTTTATAACCTTGCAGGGCAACATGGCAAACGTGTTCAGTCGATGATGGGTGCAAAAAACCATGTGGTTGTCATGCCAGATGCCAATAAAGAACAAACCCTAAATGCCTTGGTGGGTGCAGCGTTTGGTGCTGCTGGGCAACGCTGTATGGCATTGTCTGTTGCAGTCATGGTTGGCGACAGCAAACAGTGGATTCAAGAGTTAGTCGAAAAGGCCAAAACTTTAAAAGTAAACGCAGGCCATGAGCCAAATACGGATATTGGTCCAGTCATTTCAAAACGTGCTAAAGCGCGAGTGTTGGACTTAATTAATAGCGGTGTTGAGCAAGGTGCAGAGTTACTACTCGATGGTCGTAATGTTCAAGTACAAGGTTATGAGTCAGGTAACTTTGTGGGTGCCACGATTTTTAGTGGCGTAAATACCGACATGCGTATTTATAAAGAAGAAATCTTTGGTCCGGTACTTTCAATTATTTGTGTAGATACACTCGATGAAGCGATTGCTCTAATCAATGCCAACCCATTTGGTAACGGTGTAGGTCTATTTACCCAAAGCGGTGCCATTGCACGTACTTTCCAAAACTTAATTGATATTGGTCAAGTGGGTATCAACATTCCAATTCCTGTACCAGTGCCTTTCTTTAGTTTTACGGGTTCAAGAGGTTCAAAACTCGGCGATTTGGGACCATACGGCAAGCAAGCTGTTCAGTTTTATACCCAAACCAAAACGATTACCAGTCGCTGGTTTGAAGATAGCCATGAAGTTGGCGGTGTAAATACAACCATTAGTTTACGTTAAGGGGATCACGGATGAATATCGCCTTTATCGGTCTAGGCAATATGGGCGGCAGAATGGCCCATAACCTACTAAAAGCCGGAATCAAAGTTTACGGTTATGACCTCAGTGAAGTTGCTATTCAGCACTTCGCCGAGGCAGGTGGCATAGTCTGCGACAGCCCTCAGGCAGCAGCAAAACAAGCAGATGTGGTCATTACCATGTTGCCAGCTGCAAAGCATGTTAAAGAGGTTTACTTGGGTGAAAATGGTGTTTTAGAAGTGCTAAAAGCAGGTAGCTTATGCATTGATAGCAGTACAATTGACCCGCAAACCATTAAAGACATTGCCGCTGTTGCACATGGCAAAAATATTAAAATCTGTGATGCGCCAGTTTCAGGTGGAACCATTGGTGCTCAAGCGGGAACCTTAACCTTTATGGTGGGTGCCGATGAGCAAACCTTTAACGACGTGAAACCTGTACTCAGCCACATGGGCAAAAATATTGTTCACTGCGGTGATGTGGGTGCAGGTCAAATTGCCAAAATCTGCAATAACCTGATTTTAGGTATTTCAATGGCTGCGGTGGCAGAAGGCATGGCGTTGGGTGTGAAACTCGGCATCGACCCACAAGCATTGGCTGGTGTCATTAATACCTCAAGTGGCCGTTGCTGGAGCTCGGATGTATGTAACCCATGGCCGCATATTAATGAAAATGCGCCTGCGTCTCGGGGCTATCAAGACGGCTTTGCGACTCAGCTGATGCTAAAAGATTTAGGACTCGCTGTAGAGGCTGCGGGCCAAGTCAAACAACCAGTGGTATTAGGTGGCATGGTGCAACAGCTCTATCAGCAAATGTGTATGCGTGGTAATGCCAATCTCGATTTTTCGAGCATTATTCAGCAATACCTGCCACAAGAGGCATAACGGTAAAGCCAAAGGATGGCTTTAAACCAATAAATCAAACCCTGTCGTGAATAACAACAAATCCGGACTGAGGGAAAAGATATGATGGATTATCAAAATGCTGCACAGACTTTCGATTTAGAAAGCACTGCCAAACAGATGTTGTCAGGTTCACTCGATGCACTGAACGCTTGTTATGAATGCTGTGATAGACATGCAGATGGCGACAAAATCGCGCTGTATTGGCAAGGGAAAGACGGACGAAAAGAGCAATACACCTTCCGTGAACTAAAAGAATGGTCGAGTCAGTTTGCTAACTTTTTAAAATCACAAGGTGTGAAAGCGGGTGACCGTATTTCAGGCTTATTGCCAAGAACACCTGAACTGATTGTGACTATTTTGGCGGCTTGGAGAATTGGTGCGGTGTACCAACCTCTATTTACTGCATTTGGCCCAAAAGCGATTGAGCACCGTATTCAGCTTGCACAAAGTAAGCTGGTGGTGACCGATATGGGTAACCGTAGCAAGCTCGATGAAATTGAAAATTGCCCTGCAATTGTGACGATGGCCGACGCACAAGGCACCCCGCTTAAAGCAGGCGATTTTAACTTTTGGAATGAAGTAAAGCAGCAGTCTGATCAATGTGATCTAGTCATGCGTAGCATCCAAGATCCTTTCTTGCTCATGTTTACTTCAGGCACTACAGGGCCAGCGAAACCATTGGAAGTGCCATTAAAAGCACTGATTGCTTTTGGTCGATATATGCAAGATGCCATTGGTTTAACCGAAGAGGACTCGTTTTGGAATATTGCCGATCCGGGTTGGGCGTATGGTTTGTACTATGCGATTACTGGGCCATTATTCTTGGGCCACGCTACTTTGTTTTATGAAGGTGGGTTCAGCACAGATAGCTTATGCCAAATTGTGAAAGATTATAAAGTTAACAACTTGGCAGGTGCACCAACCGCTTACCGCATGATGATGGCAGCTGATCCGGCACAAATGGCGCCGTTAAAAGGACAATTCCGTGTGGTGAGTAGTGCAGGAGAGCCGCTAAATCCGGAAGTAATTCGTTGGTTTAAACAAGTCCTTGATGCTCCAATTTATGACCACTATGGGCAAACTGAAGTGGGCATGGTGGTGTGTAATCATCATGGTTTAAGACATGAAATTCATGCTGGTTCAGCAGGTTTTCCAAGTCCGGGCTATCGTGTTGCGATTGTTAATGAACAAGGTGAGGAACTTCCGCCAGACACACCGGGAATTTTAGCAGTCGACATTAGCCAGTCTCCAATGATGTGGTTTGGTGGCTATAAAGAAAGCCGAAAATCGCCTTTTGTTGGTCATTACTATTTAACGGGCGATACTGCCGAGTTACATGCCGATGGCAGTATGAGCTTTGTAGGACGCAGCGATGATGTAATCACCACATCAGGTTATCGGATTGGACCTTTTGATGTGGAAAGCGCACTACTTGAACATGATGCAGTGGTTGAGGCCGCAGTGATTGGTGTGCCTGACCCAGACCGTACCGAAGTTGTGAAAGCATTTGTGATTTTAGCTACGGGTGTTCAGCCTACAGAGGCACTTGCTGAAGAACTCAGCCAGTTTGTTAAAAGACGACTTTCTGCTCATGCTTACCCACGTTTAGTTGAATTTGTGAGTGAATTACCTAAAACTCCAAGTGGCAAAATTCAGCGCTTTTTATTGCGTAATCAAGAAATTGCTAAACAACAAGCTAAAGCAGGGTAAAGGAAATAATAATGCAATTTACCGAAGAACAATTACTCATTCGTGATATGGCGAAAAGTTTCGCCCAAGAACAAATTAAGCCTCATGCCAGCGATTGGGATCGAGACGGGACATTCCCGAAAGACACATTGACTCAAATGGGGCAACTCGGTTTTATGGGTATGCTTGTTTCAGAGCAATGGGGCGGTTCAGACACGGGTAACTTAGCCTATGTACTAGCCCTCGAAGAAGTTGCGGCAGCAGATGGCGCAACCTCAACCATCATGAGCGTACATAACTCGGTTGGCTGTGTGCCTATTTTAAAATTTGGTACTGATGAGCAAAAAGAGCGTTTTTTAAAACCTCTGGCACAAGGTGAAATGATCGGTGCTTTTGCTTTAACCGAACCACATACTGGCTCAGATGCGGCAGCTCTTAAAACCCGAGCGGTGAAAGATGGCGATGATTACATCTTAAATGGTGCCAAGCAGTTTATTACCTCGGGTGATAATGCGGGTGTCATTATTGTGTTTGCAGTGACTGATCCGAGCGCGGGTAAAAAGGGCATTAGTGCATTTTTAGTCCCACGCGAAACACCGGGTTACGAAGTGATTCGTGTTGAAGAAAAGTTAGGCCTGCATGCTTCAGATACGTGTCAGATTGCGCTGACCGATGTGCGTATTCATAAAAGCCTGATGCTTGGCAAAGAAGGTGAGGGCCTGAAAATTGCTCTTGCCAATTTAGAAGGTGGACGTATTGGTATTGCTGCACAAGCAGTCGGTCTAGCACGTGCGGCGCTCGAAGAAGCGACTCGCTATGCCAAAGAGCGTATTACTTTTGGAAAACCAATTTTTGAGCATCAAACCATCGCGTTTCGCCTTGCCAGCATGGCAACTGAAATTGAAGCAGCGAGACAACTGGTTCACTACGCTGCGCGTTTAAAAGAAGCAGGTCAACCGTGTCTCAACGAAGCTTCTATGGCCAAGTTATTTGCTTCAGAAATGACTGAGCGCGTGTGCTCAAGTGCGCTACAAGTGTTTGGTGGCTATGGTTACCTCAGAGATTTCCCAATTGAACGTATTTATCGTGATGCGCGTATTTGTCAAATTTACGAAGGCACAAGTGATATCCAGCGTTTAGTCATCGCACGTAGTCTATAAAATCAGAACAAGGAATAAATAATGCAGTGGCAAAGTATTTTATTAGAAAAGCGTAATGGGGTTGGACTGATTACATTAAATCGCCCTCAAGCGCTCAATGCTTTAAACAGCGAATTAATTAGTGAAATTAATCAGGCATTAGATCAGCTCGAAAAAGACCGCGAAATTGGTTGCATCGTATTGGCAGGTTCTGAAAAAGCTTTTGCCGCAGGTGCAGACATTAAAGAAATGGCTGATTTGGCATTTCCAGATATTTATTTTGATGACTTTTTCCATCTTGCAGACCGTATTGCACAGCGCCGTAAACCTCTAATTGCAGCGGTGAGTGGCTATGCGTTAGGTGGTGGCTGTGAATTGGCGCTTATGTGTGATTTTATTTATTGTGCCGACAACGCCAAGTTTGGCTTACCCGAAGTGACCTTAGGGGTAATTCCGGGTATTGGTGGCACACAACGCTTAACCCATGCCATTGGTAAAGCCAAAGCAATGGAAATGTGTTTTACCGCTCGTCAAATGGGCGCTGTAGAAGCAGAGCAAAGTGGTTTAGTCGCACGTGTGTTTAGCAAAGAAGAATTACTTGAACAAACCTTGCAAGCAGCTGAAAAAATTGCGGCACGCTCTTTAACTGCAAACATGATGCTTAAAGAAACCATTAACCGAGCTTTTGAAGTAAACCTTACGGAAGGCTTGCGTTTTGAAAGACGTATGTTCCATTCAATATTTGCAACATTTGACCAAAAAGAAGGAATGCAGGCATTCGTTGAAAAACGAAAGCCAAATTTTAAAAATCAATAAGAGGTCAATAAAATGAATACAGAAAATCACTTAATGATTGAGCGACAAGGTAAGCTCGGCGTGATTACCTTAGACCGTGTGACTCATCTCAATGCATTGTCGCTAGATATGATCAAAAGTATTGGTGCCCAATTGGAACTGTGGCGAAATGATGCTGCTGTTCAAGCAATCTTAATAAAATCAAATAGCCCAAAAGCCTTCTGTGCAGGTGGTGATATTCGCTATCTCTATGACAGTTATAAAAATGGCACGGCCGACTACAAAGGCTACTTTAGTGCCGAATATAAAATGCTGAATGTACTGCGTGAATATACAAAGCCAGTCATTGTTGTACTTGATGGCTATGTATTAGGTGGTGGTTTTGGCTTGGCTCAGGCTTGTCACATTGTGGTGAGCAGCGAAAAGTCTAGATTTGCTATGCCTGAAACAGCGATTGGCTTTTTCCCAGACGTTGGTGCAACGCATTTCCTGTCTCGCCTTGATGATATTGGCGTTTATATGGCAATTACGGGCGAGCAGATCAGCAGCAGCGATGCGCTCTATCTCGATTTAATTGACTACCATGTGCCAAGCGAACAGTTACAAGCTTTACAAGATGCTCTTGTTGAGGCACCAAGTTTAAGTAAAGAGGGAATTGAACGCATCATTACCCGATTTATTACTCGCCCTGCCGAAAGTGAACTCAAACAATTAGCTGAAGGTATTCGTAAACACTTCGGATATCAGCATTTAGATGAAATCGAGCAAAGTCTTAAAAATGAACAAGATGAAAGCTTAAAGACTTGGGCAAGTAAGATGCTCAGCATTTTGCAGCAGCGCTCATTTATAGCCAAACAAACCAGTTTGAAACTGCAACATTTAGGTCGTGGGCTTTCGCTACAGCAGTGTATGCAGCTTGAACGTGATTTACAGGATATCTGGTTTGAGCATGGTGACTTTATTGAAGGTGTCCGTGCTCTCATTGTCGATAAAGACAAACAACCACAGTGGCAAGAACGTAATTCGAAATTTGAGCCAATTTTAGAAAAATTGAGCTAAGCCTTATTACGCAACTCTAAAAAGCTTAAGGAGATAAAGCGAGACCTGAAAATGCTTATGGTCAGGGCTGGTCATAAGCATAAAAAAGATAAAACAAGAAAATCTAAAAAGGATATTACGATGCAATCAATACATGGAAACGGTTCAAATACTAAAAAGTCGTCACATCGATTAGCAGGCATCTCAAGCATGGTCGGCACCACCATTGAGTGGTATGACTTTTTTATTTACGGTGCGGCAGCAGCGCTGATTTTTAATAAATTATTTTTCCCAAATCTAGATGCACTTACTGGCGTGCTCGCTGCATTTGCCACCTATGCCGTTGGGTTTATTGGGAGACCATTAGGCGGCTTAGTCTTTGGTCACTTTGGTGACAAGATTGGCCGTAAATCGATGTTGCTACTGACCTTGATGCTCATGGGGATCCCAACCGTACTGATTGGCTTATTACCAACTTACGAATCAATTGGTTACTGGGCTGCAATTTGTTTGGTTGTCTTACGATTCATTCAAGGGATGGCAATGGGCGGTGAATGGGGCGGTGCTGTGCTTATGGCCGTTGAACATGCACCCGAAGGCGGTAAAGGGTTCTGGGGAAGTTTGCCTCAAGCCAGTACAGGTGGCGGTTTAATGCTAGCCTCAATTGCATTAGGGCTGGTGTCGTTATTACCTGAACAAGCACTGTTTAGCTGGGGGTGGCGTTTACCATTTCTTGCCAGCATTATTTTACTAGCAGTAGGTTGGTACATTCGGGTGAAAGTACCAGAGTCACCAGATTTTGAAAAAGTAAAACAGCAGTCCGAAGAAGTCAAAGTTCCTGCCTTACAGGTTTTTAAAAATCATCCAAAGCAACTTATTACCATTATTTTAGCTCGTGCTGCCGAAAACGCATGGTTCTATATTGCCTCAACCTTTACATTGGCTTATACCACTGCGCAACTTGGTATCGCACGCCAAGACATTTTGTTTGCTACCATTTGCGGTGCAATAGTCATTCTATTTATGACACCATTATGTGGACATTTGTCAGATAAAGTGGGTCAACGCAATATGTTCATGTTTGGTTTATGCATATTGGCACTTTACTGCTATCCATTTTTCACCATGCTCAACACAAAAGATCCGGTACTCGTCTGGACAGCAATTGTGTTAGCAATTGGCGTGGTTTTCCCGATTATGTATGCACCACAAGCTCAGCTTTTCGCCCGTCAATTTCCTGCGGAAATTCGCTACAGCGGAATCTCTATTTCGGTACAGTTGGCTGGTGTATTAGGCGGTGGTTTAGCACCGATGATTGCCACTAAACTGCTTAGTGTTGGGCAAGGTAATCCATATTTAATTATGCTTTATATTGGAAGTATGGCTATCGTTGCCATTATATCGACCTCCTTTATGCCGCGTGACTGGACGACTAAAACGGATGAGGATTATCATAAAAAAGTAAACTTAAATTTAAAAACCAAGACTGATTAATACGCGTTATTTTTGTCTCGGTGGTATGTATATTTCTTGGTTATAGAGAGATAGGTTAACTCATGCTAAAGCAGCAAGAGTTAACCTTTAAACAATTAGACATCAATTAAACATGCAAACATCGAATATCCATCAATCGTCATTGGTGGTCCTGCACGATGGGCACGAAAACCAGCCGCACGTAATAAACGCTCTACACCAAGAGGAGAGGTCGTAATAAGTTGTTTGGCCCCTTGTGCTCTTGCAAAGTTAATCGCTTCTTGCAGAATTGCAATAGAAACTGGCGATGACACTGCTTGACTCGCTGTTGTAGGTGGATTCGAGAAATCTACAGCAGAGAATCTTGAGAGTTCCCAAATTTCTGGTGAGCAGGGAATAGGCATTCCATTGAGTAATTGAGGAAATATTTCACCTAATAAATAGGGTTGAGTCGTAGGTAATAGTCTGGCACAGCCAATAATATTGGACTCTCTATCTTGAGCAACCACATAAGCTGTATCGATTTTATCAAATTGATCTAGTTCTTCATTATGTGGACAATTTAACTCCCATCCCAAATGTTCAACAAATACCCTGTAACGGTAACTTTTAAATTTGGTATATAAGCCTTCTGAAAAATTGTTTTGAAATCCAGCAATAATGTTCATTACAAGTGCTTCCACTTATTTTTGATGTGACTTTACTGAACAGCTGGGAAGGCGGTAACTGTAAAAATTTACAGGTTTCTAAGAGAAATTCAGACTTAATTTAGACTTTGTTAATGTTGCATTGATTTGAGCATAAATGAACTGTTCCCAAAACAGAGTATCTATTTTTCTTTCAATTAGTGTTTCAGTAACATCAAATCCAATATCTGTACCAGACACATCAACAATCATGATATTGCTTCTGGGTAGGCCAATTCGTTTTAAGCTAGCAAAACCATTTTGCTCTACGAACTCCCAGTCCCATCCGGTACTTAAAGCTGGGGTCTTTAATGTGGCCCATTCAGTAAAACCATAATAGATAATTTGAGACTCTTTAATGTGTGTAGACTCAATAATAGATATGACGTGTTGGAAAGGGTAATTCATAAGCTGGTTTTCATTCATGCGAATAAAACCATCTGTTGAGATTGGAAAATGAGGGGGGATGCTGGCCATGCTACCTGTTCAAGCAACCTGAATTAGGAATCTATTGATAAATAACATAAATTATTGCCAATTAAATACTGTTATGTTTAACAGGTTAGATATAATTTGATACCTTACACCGTTAAGCTTTACTTATTAGAGACTTGTTTAAGTATTAAGGTTTGCTTATGTAAAATTGAAAATTTTGTAGTTTTAATATGAAAATTACTTTTAAAAAATGCTCCATAGGCTTAGTTTGTTATAAATTTTGTAAATAGCATCTATTCTCATTATTAAAATAATAATTATAACTAAGAGAAGTCATAACCTAATTATTTGATTTGCTAGATCATTATGGATGTTTTTAGTTTCAATATATAATAAGTGGTAAAATTATATCACTTGGACCATTAGTGGGAGATATTATTTAATTAAATTAATAAAAATATACTCACAAGAATAAATAATAAGCTGCTTTCATTAATTTAAAAATAGTTGTTTTTTGGAATAAAATGCATCCTGTAAAATTTAAATTTTCAAGCATAATCTGCACACGGATATAACAACCTTAAAAGCTTTCAGAAATTTAGTTTATCTGAATAATTTGCAACCATATCAGGCTTGAAAGTGTTGTTAATTAGATGATGAATTCAAAATCTGCAATTGAGAAATCAATAAAAGAAGATTAGGTATTGAACATATTTTTGGAACCTAAAATCTTTTAGATTCTTGCAGAGCTTTATTGAAATAAAGGTAAAAATTAGGCCTACGCTTCAATTTGATCACTTGAATTCACAAGATGCAACTGACAAAAATGATTTGTGAATGGAGTCTAATGAGCGCAAATGGAAAGTTGGCAAGAGGATTTATTATCAGCATTTCTGATCGTACAAGATGAAGATGAGCTGTTTGAAGTAGTTAAATCTACAGCTTTAAAGCTTGGATTTGATTATTGTGCTTATGGTATGCAGTCACCCTTATCTATTGCTGAACCAAAAACGATTATGTTGAATAATTACCCTCAAGCATGGCAGAAGCGTTATGTAGAGCAACGCTATGTGAAGGTGGACCCAACCGTGCAGCATTGTATGGTCTCACTTCAACCTCTTGTATGGTCCAGCCAATGTGCAAAGACACAAGAAGAAAAAGAGTTCTGGGAGGAGGCACGTTCTTATGGTTTAAATGTTGGTTGGGCTCAGTCAAGCCGTGATTTTATTGGGACGAGAGGAATGTTAACACTCGCAAGATCTGCCGACCAATTATCAGAAAAAGAGCAAAAAGCACAATATACAAATATGTACTGGTTGACCCAAACAGTGCATTCCAGCATTGCTAAAATTGTAAATGATGTAGAGTTCTCTCAGTTTAATCTTTATTTAACGAACCGAGAAAAAGAGGCGCTACGTTGGACTGCTGAGGGTAAAACGTCAGCAGAGATCGCGCAGATTCTTGGGGTGACGGAAAGGACGGTAAATTTCCATCTCTGTAATTCGATGCAAAAGTTAAATGTGAACAATAAAATCTCAGCGGCTATTCGGGCTGTAATGCTTGGGCTTTTATAGAGATAAATAATAAAAAATTAATATTAAAATTTAAAAATAATTAGTTGTAATGTTTTATTTTAAATTGGGTTAATTAAATATTTAAAATAGTTTTTAAACTTAAGATAAATTAATAATTAAAATGTTTTTAAATTAAATAAAGTGTAAGGTTTTATTTTAAATTTTGGTTATTAAAAAATAATAAAATTTATTTTTTAGAGAGAAGTTATTTATATTAGGATTCCTGCTATAACCTTCTAATGATTTATAAATAATCATATAAATTAAATAGATTAATTGTGGAACTTGTATCTTGGTTGCACATGAGATGCTTTTCAATCACTAAAATACTGATTAGATGATTTCAATTTAATACTTGACCCTTGAAAATAAAGGGGAACGAGAGAGTAGGTACTTTATGCTTGAATAACCTGTCATCATAAAAATGATGAATTATGTCACATATAACCATCTAAAATTAAAAGTTAGGTAAGAGAAGAGTTACAATTGAGCACAGATTTTAAGATTAAAAAAACATCAAAATTTTAGCTTTGTAATATCTAAATTAAGAGTAAAGATTGAGTATTAAGTTTAATTAATACAAGAATTAAAAATATATAACTGAATAAAAAATGATTTGTGAAAGCGGTCTGGCTTCTTAATTTTTGATAAATCACATCCAACCTGTAAACACTTACAGGTGTAATAAAAAACACTCGCACATAAAATATAATGTGAATTTATATTTTAAACAAAAAGTATATTCATTTTTTATTTAAAAACCCAGCTAGAAATTTAATTTCTGAATGAGCAGGTTTTAAGGGTTAATTATAATTAATCGGAGTAAGTTATGGCTGTAATGTGTACGGATAATATCATTGCAACTTTGGAATCCCATGCAAATTTACAGGGAGGTAAAACTGCTTTCGAGTATTTGGGACGCCAATCTGGTGGTATTCAATCTCTAACGTATGCAGATCTGAACGAGCGAGTTCAACACCAAGCTCAGATATTAATGAACCTTGTGGACAGCGGTGAGCGTGCAGTGTTGCTGTTCGAGCCTGGGCTAGACTTTATCGTATCGTTCTTTGCTTGTCTGAAAGCTAAAATTATCGCAGTACCAGTTAGCTTGCCGTTTAATCGTAATGGTTTTTCTAATATTTTGAATATTATGAATGACTGTGAACCAAAGATAGTACTCACAACAAAAAAAATTCTTGAGCTATCAGGTCTAATCACATTAAAAGCTCAAAATGAAAGTTTAATACTACATGCGGTTGACGCCGAATTTCAGCGTGACTTGGTGGAAAAAGATTTTCCATATATTGATGCAGATGACGTTTGCTTCCTTCAATACACTTCAGGATCAACAGGTTGGCCTAAAGGTGTAATTGTCACCCACAAAAATATTATGGCAAATGAAGCCATGATTGCTGAAGCTTTTTGTACACAACCTGATGATATTGGCCTGACATGGCTGCCTGTTTATCACGACATGGGGTTAATTGGCTCAGTTTTGCAGACCGTATATGTTGGTTTGACCTGCTATGTGATGTCGCCACTAGACTTCATTCGAAAACCTCTTAAATGGCTACAATTCATTAGTGAAAAAGGCGTCACGATCAGTGGCGGACCAAATTTTGCGTATGAATTGTGCTTGCATCGCATCTCGGATGAAGATGCAGCAGCGCTTGATCTAAGCCATGTGCGTGTGCTGTTTAACGGTGCAGAGCCAATCAAGGCGCATGTCATGCAGCGTTTCATGGAGAAGTTCAATACTCAATCGAAATTGAAACTGGATACTTTCTTGCCATGCTATGGCTTGGCAGAGGTGACGCTCTTGGTCAGTGGTGTAACTGGTCCACTCAATGCAATTTCGCTTGATCGTGACAAGTTAAATGCTCACTTGGTACAGACCAGTCAGGATCAGACCGCGGTGCAAGTGGTGAGTTGTGGCAAGATCTCGGCACACATTGATTGCCGCATCGTCAATCCGCATACCCGTAAAGAAGTAGCAGCTCATGAAGTCGGTGAAATCTGGCTAGCAGGAGAGAGTGTTACAGCAGGCTACTGGCAGAAGCCAGAGGTCAATCAGGAAACCTTTGAAGCAACTATCCTTGATGAGGCAGATCAGCCGAGTAAAGAGTATTACTTAAGAACGGGTGATATGGGCTTTATTAAAGATGGAGACCTGTATGTAACTGGCCGTCTTAAGGATGTGATTATTATCCGTGGTAAGAACTATTACCCGCAAGACATCGAGTGCTCTGTTGAAACGGCACATCCTGCTGTTCGTAAAGGTTGTGTTGCAGCAGTAAATTTTGCTGACTCTGATGGTGTTACAGTTGTACTTGAAATCAAAAAGAAGTCATTAGATAAAACTCTTAATTTTGAAACCATCAGAACTCAGGTCAAAGAACAAGTGGCGGCTGACATTGGCTTGCCTGTAGACAGTGTCTATTTATTACATCAAGGCCGAATAAATAAGACCACGAGCGGCAAAATCAGAAGAAGAAAAATTAAAGAGCAGATCGAACGCGGTCAACTGGTCTGTTTAACCCATCCAAACCGTAGAACGGTGATTGCTCGAAACTATGTCAAGAACGGCTTAGAAGTCATCCGTGATCGTGAGCAGCGGGGGCAGCTGATTCGTTATAGCTCCAATCTACTCAACTCAATGATCAAGGAACGTGAAGTACGCACGTTGATTTTTAATCGTCTGAAAAGTGCTTTGTTTTAATCCTTACCCTTTAATCATCTTGAGTGAAAATCCATGTCACTTACGTCCAATTTGCGGCAGTTTCAATCTGCCGCTCGTCTGGAGCAAATTTTAGGCTCCGTACATGATACTAATAATGATTTTTCTTGGTCCGCAGCTATCGAGCGCGATGAGAAAGAGCAATATCCTCAGCGAGCTGTTGATTTTCTAAATGCAGTGGGTATGAACCGTTTCTATGTGCCTTCAGAGCTTGGAGGTCGCATGGAAATTGGTGAAGAGTTGTTATATCTACATCGTGTGTTGGCACGACGTGATCTAACCATCAATTCGACCTATAGCACGAATGCTTGGTCCGTGATTGTATGGATCGGTGGTAATGAGAACCAATGCCAAAATATTGCTAGTCGAATTTTGAGTGGTGCTGCTCCAGCGCTGGCTTATAGCGAGAAAGCTCATGGTGCCGATCTGCTATCTAGTGAAGTGACAGCACAATCTGCCGAGAGCAAATATGTCTTAAATGGCGAAAAATGGTCGATCAATCGTGCCACTTTAGGTGACTCTTTAAGTCTGATCGCTAAAACATCGAATGATCGTGGACCACGTAGTTTAAGTGCTTTCTGGCTCGATAAGCGTCATATGGCTTCTAAAGGAACGTATAGCCTGAACCGCCTGCCAACAGTGGGTATGCGTGGGCTAGATATCAGTGGGATTGGCTTTAACAATGCTGAAATTCACAAAGATGCTTTGATCGGTGAAGAAGGCCAAGGGTTAGAGCTTGGTCTTAAGACCCTACAGGTAACACGTGCATATTGCAGTAGCTTCTCTCTTGGTGCTGGCGATACCATGCTACGTATCGCGACCGAGTTTGCTATTGAACGCGAGTTATATAACAAAAAAGTAATAAGCATACCGTTGGTACGTGAGCAACTCGCGACAGCCTATGCCTACCTTTTAGCAGCTGAGGTGTTATCACTCGTTGGTGCGCGTGGGTTACACGTTTGTATCAATCAGTTCAGTACATGGTCACCAATCGTCAAAGTTCTCGTACCTGAGTATGTAGAGTCACTCGCCAAGATCACTTCTTCAGTGCTTGGGTCGCGTTTTTTCTTAAGAAATGCATATGCGGATGGTATGTATCAGAAAGCATTCAGAGACCATCTAATTGTTAGTGTGTTTGACGGTAGTAGCACCGTCTGTCTAGACAGCCTGAGTTTCCAGCTCAAATCTGCCAATAAAGGTCGTAGCAAAAAAGCTGACCATCTCAACCAAGCCGAAGCTAAAGCACGCTATCGCCAGTTGTATGACTTGCAGGTAGAGACAGGTGCTATTGATTTCCGCGAGCTTGAAATTTTCAACCGAGATGGTGACTTGGTGATGGAATCACTAGGGACAATCATCGAAATGCTCAACGATGCCGATGTCACAGCAGGGTTGTCTGCTGAGACACTCACCACGCTACGTGAACAAGCAAACCAACTTCTGGTTGAACAGCATTCTTTGGATCAAAAAATTCAGGATTACTTCTCAAATTCTGAGCAAAGCAAAGAGTTTGAAACCTTGCGCTTTAGTCTTGCGCGTAGTTATGCAGAGTTGTTTGCTCGCATTGCTGTGCTGGGTTTCTGGGTCTTCAACCGTCATGGCTTAAGGCCTGCTTTACAGGATGGTGCATGGCTGATCATTTTCTTAAATGCCGCTGAAGGGCAGACCGCTCCTCCAATGACGTCATTACGTGAAAGCACATTGGCAGACTTGCTAGACCGAATTTCAACCAACCATATGTTATCTGTCATCGATTTTGCACTGGCACCACGTGATGCCAAACCGGTTAAAGAGGAAATTACCCCATGAATAAAGATAAAGCTTACTGGAGCGCAATCATTCGTACGCTAGTAGCCAAAGAAATGCGCGTAGAGCCTGAGACGATTGATCCAGACCAAAAGTTTACCAGTTACGGTCTTGATTCGATCGTTGCTTTGTCTGTGTCTGGGGATTTAGAAGATCTGACAAAACTGGAGCTTGAGCCGACACTATTATGGGATTACCCAACTATCAATGCGTTGGCTGAATATCTTGTTTCTGAGTTGCAACAGGGAGTTGCTTCATGAACAACCTTGCACGACTAGAACCGGAAGTTCTGTCTCGTCATGCGATTTCTGCGGAACAGCTTGGTATTTGGTACATCCAACGTCTAGAGCCAACTTGCAGTGCCTACAATATGGTGGTGGCCTTTGATGTGAAGGTTAACCAACCATTAGGCAATAAGCCGATGGAGATTCTGGAAGCGGTAATGCATGATTATCCGCTGTTGCGTGTCAGCATGCCTGCCAATGATCAGGGGATTGAACAACTGATCTGGGATCGCGTGTATCCGAATATCATCTTTTCTGATGCTCGTCATATTGAAGCTTCTGATTTGACGCAATTGGTTGAACAGGATACTAAGCAGCCGTTTGACCTGACTCAGCCACCTTTATGGCGTATCCATTGTTATGAACGCGGTCAAAATCACTATGTGATTGCCGTTGTGATTCATCATGCGCTCATGGATTTTTGGTCAATTGGTCTGTTGCTACGAGACGTCAGCAAACGTTTTGGACTCGTTGCAGAGTCGGATACAGTGAACGGAATTGAGTTTGCACAGTATGCCGATAAGCAGCAGAGCAGCGTAATCGATGATGCTGATGAAAGTTTAATTTTCTGGAAAAATGCACTGAAGCATGCACCACATGTGCATAGCATTCCACTTGATTATCCTCGTCCAGCTGTACAGCAGCATAAGGGTAGCTCACTGGCTTTCCGTGTACCTGAATCAGTGTCATCTGGTCTTGTAAATTTGGCGAAAGATTATGAGATCACATTGTTCGGACTTGTGCTATCTGGTTTCTATATCCTGCTGCACAAACTCTCTAATGAAAATAATCTAGTTATTGCTACACCTGTAGCTGGTCGACTTGAACGCTCTTTGCGTAATGCATTGGGGCAGTTCGTCAACACAATAGCTATCCAGATGGACATTGATGCTGATTTGACGTTACGTCAATTTACCCAGCAGGTTCAGGAACAATTAAGACAGAGCCTTAAGCATCAAAAAGTTGCTTTTTCTAGAGTAGTTGAGGCTGTTTCACCAAAGCGTGATGGCAGTATTAACCCATTGGCTCAGGTAGGAATGTTCTGGGAACGTCTAGGGGGGATGGATGAGTTTAAAGAATTACTTCTGCCAATTCAGACTCCAGCCACTTTAGTTGGACAAGATTTGACGTTAGGAAGTTTTCCGGTTCGCCAGCAAGAAGGACAGTTGGATATTACGCTGGAAATGGGCGGTGAATATCAAGGTGAACTTGTTGGTGTACTGAAATACAACACTGATCTATTTTCTGCGCAGTCTGCCGAAAATATGGTACAGCTGCTGCAAGCTGTACTATCTGAGATGGTGGCTCACCCTGAACGTAAGATCGTTGAGTTAGATATCGCACCTGATTATAAAGATGGTATCCAGTTCGAGGCCCTCCGTGGAAAGGCGACTGATTATGCTCAGCATGATCTATTCGCAATGATTCTCAAGCAGATTGATGAGCGTGGTGACAATCATGCTTTGACCTCAAATGATCATACGGTTAGCTATCGTGAGTTAGGTCAACATATTGCGGGTATTGCTGAATATTTGCGTGCACATGGCATTACACATGGCGATCGTGTAGGTCTAATGTTAGACCGCACAGCATTATTGCCAGCAGCAATCCTTGGAATCTGGGCGGCAGGTGCAGCTTATGTACCATTGGACCCTAATTTCCCAACTGAACGTCTACAGAACATCATTGAAGATGCTGAACCTAAAGTCATCTTGACTCAAACCGAGTTAATGGATGCTCTTAACAGTTCTGTGCCTCGCTTAGATATCAATCAAGCTGGTGTTGTGGCACTTGAACAAGTGCGCGAGACGCTTGCTTTTGGTGACATTGCTTATGTGATGTACACATCAGGCTCGACAGGTAAGCCTAAAGGTGTCCGTATTGGGCATCCTTCAATTATCAATTTCTTGCTATCTATGAATGATAGATTGCAAGTAACGACTGAAACTCAGTTGTTAGCAATCACCACGTATGCATTTGATATTTCAATTCTTGAATTACTCATTCCGCTTATGTACGGCGGTGTGGTGCATGTATGCCCACGTGAAGTATCACAAGATGGTAATCAGCTCGTAGATTATCTAAATGCTAAGTCTATCAATGTTCTGCAGGCTACACCGGCTTCTTGGAAAATACTCTTAGATAGCGAGTGGGGCGGCAATGCAGGGTTGACTGCACTCTGTGGAGGCGAAGCGCTAGATACCATTCTTGCAGAAAAACTGCTGGATAAAGTTGGTTGTCTATGGAATGTCTATGGTCCGACTGAAACTACAGTGTGGTCTAGTGCAGCTCGTATCACCGATGCAAAGTATATTGATTTAGGTGAACCACTGGCGAATACCCAGCTTTATGTCCTTGATGAGCAGCAGCGTTTAGTTCCACCAGGCGTTATGGGTGAGCTTTGGATTGGCGGTGATGGTCTGGCAGTTGATTACTGGCATCGACCTGAACTGACAGATGCACAATTTAGAACATTGCCATCTCTACCAAATGCTGGTCGACTCTACCGTACAGGGGATAAAGTCTGCCTGCGTACAGATGGACGTTTGACTCATCATGGACGTCTAGACTTTCAAGTCAAAATCCGTGGATTCCGTATCGAATTAGGTGAAATCGAGAATGTTCTCAAACAGATCGACGGTATCACAGATGCAGTAGTGCTGGTTAAGACTACAGCTGGCAATGACCAGAAATTGGTGGCATATGTAACTGGACAAGAGCTTGATATTGCCGGTTTGAAAAAGACCATGCAAATCCATCTTCCAGCTTATATGGTGCCAAGTGCGTTTATCCGATTGGATGAATTTCCAATGACGGCCAACAATAAGTTGGATCGTAAGGCATTTCCTGAGCCAGTGTTTGAGCAGAGCAATGATTATGTTGCACCGCGTGATCCGATCGAAATCGAGCTGTGTACTACCTTTGAACAGATCTTGTCGGTCAAGCGAGTTGGTATACATGATGATTTCTTCGAACTAGGTGGGCATTCACTATTAGCTGTGAAGCTTGTTAACCATCTTAAAAAGGCTTTCGGTACCGAACTGTCAGTTGCTTTGTTGGCACAGTACTCCACTGTGGAGCGTCTGGGTGAGATCATTCGCGAAAATAAAGAAATTAAGCCATCCATCGTAATTGAACTACGCCGTGGAACCTATGAACAACCGCTGTGGCTGTTCCATCCAATTGGTGGCAGTACCTTCTGTTATATGGAGCTTTCGCGTCATCTCAATCCGAACCGTACCTTACGTGCTATTCAGTCTCCTGGACTGATTGAAGCCGATGCTGCGGAAGTGGCGATTGAAGAAATGGCGATGCTCTATATTGCTGAAATGCAAAAGATGCAGCCTCAAGGACCTTATTTCCTCGGTGGCTGGTGTTTTGGTGGTGCGATTGCATATGAGATCAGTCATCAGTTGCGTCAAATGGGGCAACAGGTCACAGGTATTGTCATGATCGATACTCGTGCTCCAATTCCAGAAAATGTGCCTGAAGATGCCGACGATGCCATGCTTTTGTCTTGGTTCGCCCGTGATTTGGCTGCACCTTATGGCAAAAAGTTAACGATCCCAGCGCAATATTTGCGTGAATTGAGTCCAGATCAAATGTTTGATCATGTACTTAAAGAAGCTAAAGCCATTAATGTTCTGCCTCTCGATGCTGATCCATCAGATTTCCGACTTTACTTTGATACCTATTTGGCGAATGGCATCGCACTCCAAACCTATTTCCCAGACCCTGAAGATTTTCCAATTCTTTTGGTTAAGGCCAAAGATGAGCAGGAAGACTTTGGAGAAAGTCTAGGTTGGGATCAACTGGTCAAAGAAACGTTTACACAAGTGGATTTGCCTGGTGACCATTCATCAATTATGTACGCTGAGAATGTCGTGGCTGTAGCCCAGACAATTGATCAGATGTACCCAATTCCTGCATAAGAAATACAAGAAGGTAGAACCACTATGGTGACCATAGAACATGCTTTCCTCATACCGGCCGAGATTGACAAGGTTTTCAACTACCTTGCAAACCCGGCCAATGATGCAGGTTGGCAATTGTCGTGTAAGCATTCTGAGCTGCTAGACAGTACTCCGCGTGTGGGTAGTAAGTACGAAATTGGTTTTAGCTTTATTGGGCGTGAAATGTCCTTTAAAGGTGAAATTACACATCTAGTACCGAACGAATTGTATGCGTTTAAAGTAGTGGAAGGACCCTTTCACTACACCGGTACTTACCGTTTCAAGCCACATCCGGAAGGTACGTGGATTGAATGGGTGTTTGAGGCAGAGCCGGGTAGCTTTTTTGGTGTATTGCCGCCAGCGCTGCTAAAAAAGATGGTACTCGCTCAGTTCAAGAAAGATGTCGATAATCTTCAAGCATTAGCTCAAAAGGGTGAAGCCTATGAGTCGGTTGGCAATGAAAATAAACCAACTATCGAGACCAGTAAACCACCTCGTAAGACTCAACAAATGATGGAGAAATACGCACGTTGGATTCTTAGCCATCGTCGTATTGTGTTGACTGTGGTGATGCTCTTAACACTTGCTCTAGCGTATCTGGCATCTGGTGTAAAAATTATTATTGACCCAGATGCACTTGCGCCTAAAGGGCATCCGTACATCACCTCGACCAAGCTGATTGAAAAGAAATTCGGCTCCAAATATATGGTTGTGATCGGTATTACACCGAAGCAGGGTGATATTTATCAGCCGCAAGTGTTGGAGAAAGTCAAACGTATTACTGAAGAAGTTGATAATGCACCGGGCGTAGTCCGTTCCACTATGATGAGTCTGGCTGCACGTCAGGCGAAAGGTATCGAGGCGAATGCAGAAGGGTTCGATGCCAAGAAACTATTGCCGAGTAGTTCAGTCACTCAGGAGGATATTGATCACCTGAAAAAACTACTGGCACTGAATCCAACCTATATGAATTCAGTGGTATCTAAAGATCAACGAACTGCTGCGATTTTGCTTGAGCTTGAGGAAAGTCCAGAGGGCTTCCAGAAAATGATGGGCCCAATCAACAAAATCGTAGAGAGCGAACAATCTAAAGATATGACGATTAGTGTCGGTGGCAATCCTGTGTATCTGGATAAAGCTGAAGACTACTCTAAGCGTATCAATATTTTGTTCCCGATTGCTGTATTAGTGATTGGTTTATTGCACTTTGAAGCATTCCGCAGTAAGCAAGGTTTGATTCTGCCACTCGTTACAGCTTTGTTGGCTGTGGCATGGGGTATGGGCATGATGGGCTTGTTCAAACAGCCAATGGATATCTTTAACTCACCTACGCCAATTCTGATATTAGCTATTGCAGCAGGGCACGCCGTGCAGTTGCTCAAGCGCTACTATGAAGATTTTGATCGTCTGATTGCTCAAGGAATGGAGCCTAAAGCTGCCAATAGCGAAGCTGTAGTGCAGTCTTTGGTTCGTGTTGGTCCAGTTATGGTGCTGGCTGGTGGTATTGCAGCAGCTGGATTCTTCTCTCTGTTGACTTTCAACATTCCAACTATTCGTTCATTCGGTATTTTTACAGGGATCGGGATCATCAGTACGCTGGTGATTGAGATGACTTTTATTCCGGCACTCCGCTCAATGTTGCCACCACCTTCGGTTGTGAAGGTTAAACGCAAAGGCTTGCCAATTTGGGATTGGATTCCAAACCGTATTGGTGATGTCATTTTGTCAGTTCGTCCACGAATGATGTTAATGACTGCGATTGCGGCAATGGGCGTCTTACTTGCTATCGGCACGAGCCGTATTGTGGTAGACAACGATAGCCGTAATTTCTTCTCTCGCGACTTACCAATGCAACAAGACGACAGATTCTTAAATCAGTCTCTTGGTGGCACAAACAGCCTTTACATTATGGTTGATACCAAAGTTCGTGATGGTATTGAAAACCCTGAAATCTTAAAAGCGATTGATAATACTGAAAAGTTCGCGAACTCAATTCCAGAGGTCGGTAAAACCATCTCTATCGTGGACTATATCAAACGAATGAATCAGGCAATGAATGCTGATCAACCACAGGCATTTCAGGTTCCTGCAACCAAAGACGTTGTTGCTCAGTATCTGCTGTTGTATTCAATGTCTGGTGAGCCGACTGATTTTGATTCATACATTGATACCACTCAGCGCTATGCCAAGATCACGATTCTTCTGAAAACTGGCAGTAATCATCGCATTAAAGAAATCCTAGAGTCGCTAAAAACGTATATGGCGGGTCAATTGGGCGATAAAGCGGTAGTAAGTTTTGGTGGTGATGTGACGCAAACCATTGCTTTGACTGAAACGATGGTTCACGGCAAGCTTATGAATATTCTACAAATTTCATTTGCCGTATTCTTTATTTCAGCATTGGTTTTCCGCTCGATTTCAGCGGGACTCATTGTCCTGACTCCACTTCTGTTCTCAATTCTTGCCATCTTTGGGGTGATGGGCTGGCTCGACATTCCGCTCAATATTCCGAACTCTCTCATCTCGGCCATGGCTGTAGGTATTGGTGCGGATTATGCCATCTACTTCCTCTACCGCTTGCGTGAAATCTTGCGTGAAGAAGGCGGCGATATCAAAGACGCTATTCGTAAAACTTTAAGTACTGCTGGTAAGGCATCTCTTTTTGTCGCGACTGCAGTTGCCGGTGGGTATGGCGTATTGTCCTTATCACAAGGCTTCCACGTCCATCAATGGCTCGCAATGTTTATTGTGATTGCGATGCTTTTCAGTGTATTTGCAACCTTAATTATGGTACCTACAATGATTCTGATGTTGAAACCTCGTTTTATCTTTTCTTCAAATAAGAAGAGCGTTCCTGTTGCACAAACTGTTGTGACAAGCCTGTTGTTAGGTACGGCGCTTACAATGTCGATGCCTAAAACATCTCATGCAGATGAAGTTCAAGACATTGTTAATCGTAGTGATGATGCCTCTAAGTTCTTGTCTTCAACAGCTAGCGCCAAATTTATTTTGACCTCTAAAAATGGCGAGCAACGTGTACGTTTAACTAAAAACATGACCAAGCTTGCTGGAAATACTCAGAACAACATGCGTTTGACTGAGTTCATCTCGCCAGCAGATGTCCAAGGAACCACGACGCTGTTAATTGAAAATGCAAAAGGCAGCGATAGCATGTTTGTCTATTTGCCTGCATTGAAAAAAGTACGCCGTCTTGCATCAGCGAATAAGGGCGATGCCTTTATTGGTACGGACTTTAGTTATGGTGATGTCCTTGGCTATAAGCTTAGTGACTGGAAGTACACGAAACTTGCAGATGGCAAATTTAATGGCAAAGATTGCTACATGATTGAAGCAACACCAATTAATAATACGGTGAAGAGTGACTTTGGTTATAGCAAACGTCGTATGTGCATCCTCAAAGATAACTTTGTTACGGCAACTATCGACATTTGGGATACAGCAGGTAAGCCATTAAAACACATTGAATTCACCGATATCCGTCCTTACGGCAAAGTCAAACCAAGATGGCAAGCCATGAAATCTATGGCGAAAAATCTGCAAACTCAACATATGACACAAGTGATCGTCAATGATTTTGTGGCAGAAAAAACCTTATCCGATAAGCTTTTCTCACCACAGAGTCTTGAAAAATGACGCAAGGTGCCTATTGGGTATTTGCATGCTGCAGTAGCTTTATGCTACTGCAGCATGCTTATGCAGATGACAGCGAAATTAGTTTTGTGAGCCAGAACTCAGCCAGACTCGATGTGTGGTCATCAGATCGTGATTTAAGTTCGTTAAAAAACATTGGACAGGCAAGTTTCTGGTCCAATGGTACACTCAGGTTTAACCCTGCATTTAAACTGCATTACGACATAGTGGTTGGAGACGAAACGGACCATACTGTGAACCCAGATCAAGTGAGTAAGGTAAACCGCAACTTACGTGAGTTGTATGCCTCTTATAACTGGGATCAGACCGTCTATGTCGATATTGGTCGTCAGATTGTCATCTGGGGAAGGGCTGATGGGATTAACCCAACGGATAATCTATCACCTCGTGACTATACGCGTTTAGTGCCAGATGAGACAGATCAGCGTCTTGGAAATGATGCACTCAAATTGACGTATATCCCTGAATCTGGAACCAATAAGTGGACTGCATTGTGGTATCCGCGTAGTCGTTCAGATGTAATTCCATTGCGTCAGATTGCTGGTGTTCAGTACGACATAGACCGTAAGAGCCGTCCTATGTTTGCAGTACGATGGGATTATTCTGTAGATGGTCTAGATGTCGGGGCATCGTATTTTTCAGGTTTAGATCATATGCCGGATCTATCACTACAATCGTTATCTCCAACAGGAGCAACATTACAACTGAAAAATAATCCTATGTCTGTGTATGGAGTAGATTTCAGTTATAACCATAACGATATCGTATGGAGAGGTGAAGCTGCCTATACAAAAACTGACTCGGATGGCAGTGAAGATATTACCCATAAGAAAAATAATTTAACTGTGGTCATGGGACCAGAATTGTCATTAAAAAATTCCACGCTGAGTTTAATGGGTGTGTACAAACATACGGAGGATGTAAGGTCTGCCGATAGCTTAACAGATCCATTATTGAGAGAAGTTTATCGTTATCAGCAAACGATCAGTGACCAGTATCAACAGAATCAGTATGGGGCTATGCTGCGTTATGCACTTAACCTAATGAATGACAACCTAAAGCTAGAGTTTACAGGATTCTATTTTGCACCAGAGCCTAATGAATTGTTGAGAGTACGTATTAACTACAACCTCAATGATCACTGGCAGTTGAATGCAGGCGGAGATCGCTTCTGGGGCAGAAATGATACAGTGTTAGGACAATTTAGAGATAACAGTCTGGTATATGCCCAGATTCGATATAACTTTTAAGATAATTCGCTCCAAAACAATGCTGGAGTGCCCAGTCCCTAATAAGGTGATTTATGGATAATTTAAATAACGCAAAAAAAGATAATTTTTCACGGAAGACCATATTAGTAACAGGTGCAGCAGGTTTTATTGGCAGCAGGCTGATTGTTGATCTTCTACGGGAAGGTCATCAGGTAATTGCTGCGCTGCGTAATGCCGCAACCAAGAAAGATAAGCTGTTAGGTTTTATCGCAACAGAAGGACTAGCCGATCCGTCTATTTCGTTTGTTGAATATGATTTAAGCCGTGATTTTAAGCTGGACTCTTTACTAGCAGATGCTCAGACAAAGATCCATGTAATTTATCATCTCGCAGCATCATTTAATTGGGGCATTAGCAAAGCTGAAGCTGAGCGTACGAATATTAAGTCAGGACTTGCCTTAATTGAATGGGCTGCAACATTGAAGCAGCTTGAGCGATTTATCTGGATTGGCGGGTATCGTGTGGCTGCACCGCCGCAAGAATCGGCTGATGAGTTGTATTGCAAACATGGTGGCTATGAAGCTTCAAAAATTTTGGGTTATCAAGCTTTCATTGAGGCCTGTAAGCGTTTAAATGTGCCATGGACTGCAATAAATCCAGCAACAGTCATTGATGGTTTTTATAACTATGGCGATATGCAGTATATCGGTATTGCTGACATGATTGATAAGCTCTATCAGGGACGTCTACTGGCATTGCCAGGTGGCCGTGACACATTCCTGCCACTATGTAATATGCAGTATATCGTGAGCTTTTTGATCCGAACGATGTCTTATCCTGAGACCATTGCTCAGGAGTATATGCTGCTTGATCCTGCGACGCCGAAATTTCATCGCTTAGTTCACCTCGCTGCTGAGCACCTAGGAGTGAGCACTCCACATTTACAAGTACCCAAAGGTCTATTAGAGAAATTACCTGAGGTATTACTTGATGGTTCTAAAGAACAACTCTCTTTCATTTCTACCGAGCACTATCATGTTGCTGAGGCAGAGGCGATGGCGGCGAAGATGGGTATTGCGGACCTGATCAATATCATGCCTTATTTTTCTCGCTGGATTGATCGTTTGGTGCTTACACGTTTTGGTCGTATGCAAGTACCAACACCTAATTCTTTTAGCTATCAGAACCGATATTGGACAGAAATCTATACTAAACAGTCAGTTGGTTCAGAAAAATCTTCCGCACTATTTTTACACGGCATTCCATTCGATAGTGCATGTTGGTCTCCAATCATCAATAAAATCACATATGATCAGGTCGCTATGATGGACTTACCCGGACTTGGGCGTTCGGGTAGTTATGAGGTGATGGAGGATAACAATCATCATTTTATTGACACTGCTGCAGAGCTTTTAGCGCCAAATAGTGTTGTGATTGCCCACTCGTTAGGGTGCCTCTTTGCATTAAACCTTGCAAAGAAATATCCAGAAAAAGTTGCACGCCTTATTCTCATATCGCCTTATTTTGTTCAGGCACAGGCTGCTAAAATGTTTCAGATACAAGCCATATCGAAACTCATTTTCCGTTTTGTGCCAAAAGATGTGATTGCTAAAGATCTGCATCCAAATGGACAACAAAATCTGTCAGTAAGATATGCGATGGACTCACTACGCCGCTTGTCAGTGTCTAAGCATATTAGTGAGTACATGCACCACATTAATTTGCCGCAGCAGCGCGCTACACAGACAGCTTTACTCACTGAACTTCGCTCTAAAATCGAGATTATTGTTGGGGAAAACGACCCCATTGTTACCACAATCAGTCCTGATATTCCTGTACATATCATCGCTGGTGCAGGTCATAATCCGCATGTTACCCATGTAGAAGCGGTTTATGATTACCTCAAACCAGTTCTGACGAAGTACATCAACACTACAGTACAGCTTAGTGATGTCTGATATAGCCCAAGTACAGGTTTTTGTTTGCCCAGTTTCACGGGTACCACAAGATCATATGATATTGAGTCATTATCTCAGCTTTCTCAACGAGGTTGAAAAGTTGAGATATGATCAATATCTTCCTCATGCTGCACGTCTTTTCTTAATTTCTCGTGTGTTAACGAAGTCTGTTTTAGCAGATAAGCTGGGTATCTCACCCCATGAAGTTAATATTCAATTACAACCGAATGGCAAACCTTTTGTACAAGGCTGTAAGGCTATTTATTTTAATCTTAGTCACTCAGCGGACGTTATTGTTCTTGCTCTGACTGAAGAAGGAGAAATAGGCGTCGATGTTGAACGAGTGAATCGAGAGTTCGAATGGAGGCGTGTCGACAGTGTACTAGCCCCAAGCGAAATAGAGTGGATTCAGGAAAATGAACTGATTGACCCATTCAGCGTATATCAACGGTTTTTTCAAATATGGACCTTAAAGGAATCCTATATTAAATGTACTGGGCATGGAATGAGCAGCCATTTAAAGAAGCTTAACTTTCATGTGTTGTCTGAATATATACGGTTTCTTGATGCAACTAAAGATGCTCAAAAAATAGAGCAATATCATTTTCAAAGCTATATCTATGATTGTAGTTTTATATTTTCCATATGCTTGCAACAGAGCCACAATATAGGACGCTTTAACTTGGATTGTTTTCAATTATTACCGCGTATATCTACGCACCAAATTACTCCAGTGCTTTGCAAATATAACTAGATGAGATCGTTATAACTGTCGATTTAAAAATATGAATCTGGTAGGAAGTAGAAAGTCTTTAGTTGGACTTGAACCGAGTTCTTCTTAATTAAGTTGTGTGGTAAATCGATAGAGTATAAAAATTATGAATCGATAAAAAGAAAAAAACCCCAGTCTTTCGACTAGGGCCTTTTAAATTTGGAGCGGGAAACGAGACTCGAACTCGCGACCCCAACCTTGGCAAGGTTATGCTCTACCAACTGAGCTATTCCCGCATATATGAGCAGTTTTTACTAAAACTTTCTCAAAAAAAACCAATTTGGAGCGGGAAACGAGACTCGAACTCGCGACCCCAACCTTGGCAAGGTTATGCTCTACCAACTGAGCTATTCCCGCGTGCCGCTTATAATACATTAAGCAAAACAAGGGTCAACAACTTTATGCAAATAATTATGCTGATTGCATAAAATAAAAACAGAAATGAGCATTTAAAGCTATTTTTATCGATAAGTTGCCGAATAAATAGACATTTTGTTTGAAGTCAAAGCATACAAGAGCAACTTTTGTTTGTGCGTAGACAGGGTATACTAAGTCCAAATATACGAATAATCGTAAAAGGAAAAGCTATGAGCCTTGAACAACAGTTGATTGAACGGTTACAAACCCTTGCACCTAGCCATTTGGAAGTTATTAACGAGTCTGCCGGCCACGGTGGTTATTTCCCAGGTAAAGAATCACATTTTAAAGTGATTGTGGTAAGTGAAGAGTTTAACGGGTTGCGTTTGGTTCAACGTCATCAAAAAGTTTATGCCTTGGCTTCTGATTTAATGAATCCGGGACAAATCCATGCTTTAGCAATCCATGCCTATTTGCCAAGTGAGTGGCAAGGACAAGCGCCAGCGAGCCCAGAATGTGCACATGCACCTAAAAGCTAAGGGCTGATTTATGGACGTACATTTAATCACTAAAATTATTCATATGACTGCGGTAACTGCCGCACTTATGGTGTTTGTTTTACGCGCTTCTACACTGTTCATTGGGGTACAAGGTCAACAACCTAACCCAGCAGGGCGTAAAGTATTAGTTGCTTTGCAACATTTGTCATTTACTGTGGTTTTTATTACGGGTGCAATTTTACTGGTAATGAAGAACTTTCAGGTCCAGCCATGGTTTTACGCGAAAATTATCTTATTTTTAGTGCTGTTATCATCACTAATGAAAGCCTTTAAAAAGGATGACACTATTTTACTTGCCCAGCGCCGTGCAGGTTTAGCTATTAGTGCAGTCGCATTTATTGCCATTATTATTTTGGTGATCGTGAAACCAGTTTTTGCTTAATTGTTCTACATTCTTTGCCTTTTTGCTTAAGCTCTAGGTTAAACTGCATACAATAAAAAAATATGTAGAGGGAAGCATGCTAACTCGTGTGGTGTTTAACCAAAAAGGCGGTGTAGGGAAATCAAGTATTACTGTAAATTTGGCTGCGATTAGTGCCAAACATGGCTTCAGGACCTTGGTTATCGATCTGGATCCTCAAGCCAACTCTAGCCAATACCTTTTAGGCGAAGAAGCAACATACGCTGCTGATAAAGCCGTTTTAGAACCAAATATTGAAAACTTCTTTGAAGATGTGCTGGGGAATAATCAACAAAAAGGCTTAATTGGTAATGCACTAGGCTCAATTTTAAAAGCCCCTCGTAACAAAGATCTCGACAGTTTTGTGCACTCGACATCTTTTGCAAAATTAGATGTGCTTCCAGCAAGCCCTACGCTTGGCGCACTTGAGCACGCACTTGAAAGCAAGCATAAAATTTATAAGTTGCGTGATTCTATTCAAAGCTTAATTGGGCGCTATGACCGTATTTATATCGATACACCACCAGCCTTTAACTTTTTCACGTTGTCTGCCTTAATTGCAGCAGATAAAGTCCTGATTCCTTTCGACTGTGATGTGTTTTCAAAGCGTGCGTTACAAACATTGATTGAAAATGTTCTCGAAACGCAAGATGATCATAATGATCGCTTGGAAATTGAAGGAATTGTGGTGAATCAGTTCCAATCCCAAGCAAAATTACCGCGGGAAGTGGTTCAACAGTTAAAAGATGAAGGCTTACCTGTGCTTAATAGCATGTTACCGCCTTCGATTTTAATGAAAGAATCACATCAGAAAAATTTACCTTTGGCTCACTTGGCGCCAGAACATAAATTGACTCAGTCTTATGAGGCATTGTTCAGCGAAATTGAACCAAAAAGATAAGAGAAAAATGATGAAAGGCTTATATATTGTGCCTTTGGCAGCAGCCACTTTACTATTGGGCGCTTGTGCCACGACGGTAAAACCGACTTATGTGTCTCCGACACAGTATCAATCTTTGAGTTGCCAGCAACTGCAAAGTGAATATAACCGCATTCAACAATATATTGACAATGGTGTACAGACTCCAAAAAGTACAGGTATGGGTGTTGGCGTTGGACTTGGTGGTGGCTGGGGACGCGGCGGTTGGGGTTTCGGTCCATCCATCTCTGTCAACATGGGGCAATCTTCTTCAACCAAGAATACCGAACTTTCACGTGTAATGGGACAACAAGAAGCGATTGTTCAGGCTGCTCAGTTTAAAAATTGCCCAATTATTGTTCGTAAAAAGGCGAATTAATCACCAATTTTGCATCACAATATGCTAGTCAAAGCATATTGTGATGATTAAAGTTTAGCAAAATGTTTCATAATAAAATAAATATAAATCAATCACTTTTTAAAAATAAAACTCTATATTAGCTGTGTTTTTTCTAGTCAAAATACTCTCTAAACTTGCTATATTTTGCCTATTTCGTTTAAGGTGGCCGCATCTTTACCAATGTGGAAACTTTATGATTGAAAGCTGGTTTTTTGTATTAGCAATGTTGGCTGTGTTGCTTATCCCGGGTCCGACAAATGCACTACTTGCAACCGCTGCTCACTCACAAGGTTTATCTAAAACATTCTGGCTTATTCCAATGCAATGGTTGGGTTATGCTTATGGGATTAGCTTTTGGGCTGTGTTTATTCATTTAGCGGCCCCAGTTTGGCCTGCGCTACTGCTCATTTTGCATATTACGAGTGTGTTATATGTGTTCTGGATGGCATTTCGTTTATGGAAAACTACGCATTTACAGCAGTTTAGCCAGAATCACCGTAATATTCGTCCACGTCAGCTATTCTTCTCTACTTTAAAAAATCCTAAGTCCTTACTGTTTGCAGCTGGTATTTTTCCAGCCGAAACATGGAATTCACCTGAAAATTTTCTTATGGTTTTTGCCGCTTTTACTTTGACGCTTATTCCTGCGGCGAGCTTTTGGATGATTTTTGGACGTGCTTTATTGACGGGTTCAATGCAAAAAATAAAAGCCGATCATTTATATAAAGGATCGGCCATGTTACTCATTTTATGTATGCTTCCCGTGGTATTTCGTTTCTTCTAAATGCAGTCTTAAACGTTAGCCTTACGGTTTTTTAACTTCTCGCGGATAAATCCGATAATACCCGGTAGAACACTAATAATAATGATGCCGAAAATAAGATGGGTAAAGTTGTCTTTTACAACTGGCATATTTCCAAATAAATAGCCCAAAGTTACAAAAGAAGCCACCCAGCAGAATGCTCCAATTAAGTTATATGTTAGGAAAAACTTATAATTCATACTACCGGCGCCAGCAACAAAAGGAGCAAAGGTACGGGCAAATGGAATGAATCGAGCAAAAATAATTGTTTTGCCACCATGGCGGGCAAAGAATTCTTGAGTTTTCGTTAAATGCTGTTTGTTAATGAGGCGGGAATTCATTTCAAACACACGTGGACCGATAAAACGTCCAATATGATAGTTCACTGTGTCGCCTAGAACTGCAGCAATAAAGAGTAGAGTACCCAACAACCATGGATCCATCTTACCTGTAGATGCGGCTAAAGCACCTGCTGCAAATAATAAACTATCGCCTGGCAAGAACGGCATAACCACTAGACCGGTTTCGACAAAAATAATTAAAAATAAAATGCCATAAATCCAGGTCCCGTAATTTGTAATAAATTCGGCCAGATGCTGGTCAACGTGTAGAATAAAATCAAGAAGTTCCATGAGATAACTAAGTGGTAAACCGTGCTCAAATCGTAGCAGTGAGCCTATAGAAAGTCAGTATAAAACATCAAAAATATACAAATTGATCATTCTATTTGTGCAACGATATATATGGATTTTGTATATTTAATTATCAATGTCCCAAACCTAGAATAAGTTCATCAACAAATAAGCATTTAAATAAAGGTGGCTGTATGTTTAATCCAAATGTGGTGGTCAAAAATATCGTAACGCAACCAGGCGCGGACAGTTTTATTAGCCTTGTTGCTCGTGTACTTATTGCGTATATCTTCCTTGTTGCTGGCTGGGGGAAAATTACTGGTTATGCAGCAACTGTAGGTTATATGGAAGCGATGGGTGTTCCAGGTGGAATTCTACCATTAGTCATTTTGGTTGAGTTCGGTGGTGGTTTAGCATTGTTATTTGGTTTCCAAGCACGTTTTGCAGCTTTTGGTCTTGGAATCTTTAGTATTTTAACTGCGTTCTTGTTCCACCAAGGTGGTGCTGATGCAGCAGCGCAATATAACAATGGCATCCACTTTATGAAAAACTTTGCAATGGCAGGCGGTTTATTCTTCTTGATGCTTCACGGTGCTGGACGTATTAGCCTAGACCATGCAATTGAAAAATAATATTCAAGACAAAATAAAAACCGGATGATCAATTCATCCGGTTTTTATATTTAAAAATTAGAGCATAAACTGGATTTGTAATTCCCCAACAACAAAACCAAGTACTGCGCCTACTGCAATGAGTGCCCACTCATCTTCTTTGAACGCAGGACGTAACATGCCCTCAAATTCGGATGGTGTTAATTTTTGCATACGTTCAATTAAAGTACTGCGAATGTTCATCGCATCTTCTGCATACGACTCAACATATTTCATAGTCTCTGGCAGCTGTTGCATAATACGTTCAGCAACCTGCGTTTTCATATTCTGGTATTTTTCTCCACCAATTGCATAAACAACAAGTGGGCGAATCACACCTGCTTGCATGTCAATTTCCTGTTTAACATGGCGGTTAACTAGCTCAATCACACGTGCAGAGTGAGTACCAGAAAACAACTCTTCCATCATATGACGTGAAGTTAAAAGCTGTTTGGAAATTAAAGCTGCATAGTCAGCTGCTACTTCATTTTGACGTTTAATAAATAGACCTTGCCAAGTATAACCCAATATCTTTTTCGGATAGAGAGGTCTAAACATCATTTGTAGCGCAATCCAGTCACTAAAGAATCCTACAAATCCGCCAAACATCGGCAGCATCCAAGGATATTTGCCTTGTGTGATAATCCAGCACAACATTTGGATTACACCAATACCAAAACCGAATACAAAGCCAACATTACTGAAAAATTTAAATTCTTGTTTGCCTACACGCTTAAAAATATTGTTGAGGAGACGTTTGTCTTTAAGCAAGTTGCTAATCACCAAATGCTTAATATCAAAATATCGATTCACATCACGTTGCACCTCACTCATGATGTGCTCGACTATTTCCGGTGCTTTTGATTGCACTCTACGGATCAGTCTTTGACGGGCAAACTCAGGCATACCTTCCCATAACCCGGGTTGATACTCTTGTGCGACTTCACGCGTAATATCTTCTGCTGCTGCCATTAATGGTTTTTCAATTTCTTTGGCAATACGCTTTGGGTCAAGACGAGCAAAAATTTCTTCGGGCTTAATCAGCTTGGCTGTCATGAGTTCAACAGCAATGGTTGCCATTTTTTCAGCTTTACGAGGCACGATACCTTGCCAGCCAAAAAACGGTTTAATACCTTTAAATTCAAGTGGTGAGAACATCATTTGAATGGCAATCACTTTAGTGACATAGCCAATTAAACCACTCATGAAAGGAATAGAGACATACAACCAAAAATGTTGCTGGAAATCTGCAATCATACTTTGAAGCATTGTTGTTCCTTAGATTTCTATTGATTTTGATATGGGGCAACAAGCCATAAAAACGGATAACTGTTTAAGGACAGACAAATATCGCTAATGGTATTTACCTTTCCATGGTAATGCCTGTTTTATCGGGTCATCTTAACATCAAATTCACAACGATGTTGCATAGAATGTGATGAATTTATCAATGTGTATGAAGTTTTTAAGGGGTATACAGTATGTTGATAAATATCAATAAATTTTAATTTATATTGATCAATCTCAATATAGAAATGATTCTGATATGAAAAAAATAAGATATATGATGATTTGCGGTGCGCCGAAGCGTGAAAAATGTTAAAATGGCGCGCTTAATTCTTTTGCCATTTAGTGGTTTGTCATGACTACCAATACTCAAATTACTGAAGATCGTATCCTGATCCTGGATTTCGGCTCTCAATATAGTCAGCTCATTGCACGTCGTGTACGTGAAGCTGGTGTTTACTCTGAAATGTATGCCTTTGATATGTCTGAAGAAGACATTCGTGCTTTTAAGCCAAACGGTATCATTTTATCAGGTGGACCTGAGAGTGTGCATGAAGAGGGCAGCCCACGAGCACCGCAAGTGGTGTTTGAGTTAGGCGTTCCAGTATTGGGTATTTGCTATGGTTTACAAACCATGTCTGAACAGTTAGGCGGTAAAGTTGAGCCGGGTACTGTACATGAGTTTGGTTATGCTGAAGTTGATATCGTTAAACGCGACCAACTGATTGGCAACTTACAAGACCGCGAAAACCAACTCCATGTTTGGATGAGCCACGGCGACAAAGTGAGCAAGATTCCAGAAGGTTTTACGATTACTGCAAGCACACCAAGCTGTCCAGTTGCTGCTGTAAGTGATGAAACGCGTCGTTTCTATGGCGTGCAATTCCACCCAGAAGTAACGCACACGGCAAAAGGTGAAGAGTTACTTGCAAACTTCGTTCATAAAATTTGTGGATGTGGTGGCCTTTGGACACCTGAACACATCATCGATTTACGTGTAGAACAATTACGTGAACAAATCGGTAATGAAAAGGTTCTTTTGGGTCTTTCAGGTGGTGTTGACTCATCTGTTGTTGCTGCGCTTTTACACAAAGCAATTGGCGACCAGTTAACATGTGTATTTGTTGATAATGGTTTACTTCGTTTGAACGAAGGCGATCAAGTGATGCAAATGTTTGCTGAAAACATGGGTATCCGTGTTATTCGTGCAGATGCTGAACAACGTTTCTTAACTGCATTGGCTGGTGAAGTTGATCCAGAGAAAAAACGTAAGATTATTGGTCGTGAGTTTATTGAAGTATTTGCTGAAGAAGCACGTAAACTTGATGGCGTGAAATTCTTGGCACAAGGTACGATTTACCCAGACGTAATCGAATCTGCTGCAAGCAAACAAGGTAAAGCACACGTTATTAAATCTCACCACAACGTAGGTGGTTTACCAGAAGATTTAGCATTTGAATTGGTAGAGCCTTTACGTGACTTGTTTAAAGACGAAGTACGTAAATTAGGTACTACACTTGGCTTGCCACACAGCATGATCTACCGTCATCCATTCCCGGGCCCTGGTTTAGGTGTTCGTATTTTGGGTGAAGTGAAAAAAGAATATGCAGATATTCTTCGTCTTGCTGATGACATCTTTATGCAAGAGCTTCGTGACAGCGGTTGGTATGACAAAACAGCTCAAGCATTTGCTGTGTTCCAACCAGTTAAGTCAGTTGGTGTAGTAGGTGATGGTCGTCGTTATGCATGGGTAATCGCACTTCGTGCAGTTGAAACAGTTGACTTTATGACAGCTCGTTTTGCACATTTACCATACGAATTGGTTGATAAAATCTCAACGCGTATTATGAATGAAATTAAAGATGTATCACGTGTTGTATATGACGTGTCATCTAAACCACCAGCAACGATTGAGTGGGAATAATTTTCCTCTGTTTGTTGGTAAAGAAAAGGACGCGATAGCGTCCTTTTTTATTACTTAATTTTTAAAGCTTAAAATAATTTTTATAAATATCAAAATGATAGATCTATTCTTATTGCTTATACTTGATAAAAGATATATTAAGATATATCTTAATAATTATAAATTAAACATATTAGAGAATTTTTAAAGATGAAACAACAATCAGAACATCATCATACTGAGCACAATGAACATCACCACGGACATCACCGTTCAGGACGCCGGGGAAGACTTTTTGAAGCGGGACGTATGAAACTTCTGGTACTCCACCTTATTCAGCAAAGCCCTAAGCATGGTTATGAAATTATTAAAGAAATCAGTGATTTGGTGGGCAATGGTTATACCCCGAGTGCGGGAACAATCTATCCGACTTTAACCAGTCTGGAAGAAATGAACCTAATTAACTTGTTAGACGTAGAGCGTAAGCAATATCAAATCACAGAATTTGGGAAAGCTTACTTAACTGAACAACAGGACAAACTAAGTGGGCTGTTAGAGAAATTGCGCTTAAGACGTGAAATTCACAGTAATGATCAATTAATTGAAATTCATCGCGCCATGGAAAACTTAAAGACGGCATTACGTTTGAAACTCAATACAACTGATTTGCAGCAAGACCAGATCTATCAAATTGCTGAAAAAATTGATCAGGCTGCGGTTGCAATCGGGCGCCTATAAGTTGAGATACAACATGTTAGAGCTACAGCAAAAAATCAAAGAAGCGGGCCTAAAAGTCACTCATCCAAGACTTGCTGTTTTTTCTTTAATTCAACAGCAAGCGGAAGATTTAACGGTCAAACAGATTTATCAAAAGCTCTATACCCAAAAACAGAAACTGAGTTTGGCGACGGTTTATCGGGTGGTCAGTGATTTGGTAGGAGCAGGCCTAATCTCAAATACTCAATTCCAACGGGGTGAAGCCAAATTTAATTTATCTGGCTTAGCCAACAATCAACTCCTACAAATTCATTGTGCAGAACTGACAGAAGCCAAACAAGAACAATTTCTAGCCTGTTTGCAAACGGTATTTACTCAATTTCAAGTTGACTTGAAGCAGATTGAAATTATCCAAAACCATTAATTTTTTAATAGAGAATGTATCTATGAAACAACATCAATATCACGTTACGGTACAGCATTTAAAAAATGCCAAAGGCGAAGTTTCTACCTATACGGAAAGACTCGAATTCTATACTGGTAATCATGACGATATTTTTGAGATTGTTGAAAAGTTAAAGAGTGCAGAATTTTTTGATGATCAAACCACAAAATCTTTTGCCGTTGGTCTAAAGTTATTTAGTGAAGTCATGTTGGAAAATCGGGACCATCCACTATTTGAAGAGTTCTTGCCACAATTTGGACAATTTATGAAAAACTTAAAACAACTTGTTAAAACCCAATCTTCTTAAGAAGTTATGTTATATACCTTTAATCATTTTCTATAACTAAAAAGCGGATTGTCTCATTGATAGCACCCTGTGTATTACTAAAAGACTATATTGAATAATGAGTGTATTGTTAAGATCAGTATAACGACTCATTGCAAAAGCATAGGTAAAAGAGAGTAATATCATGAGCAATAATAATGATTACGATATTTCTGATTCAAAGGATTGCGAGAAATTTGCCAATCAATTTATTCAGGAATTTCCAATTCGCTCTGCTGAAATTGGACAGGGGACAGTAATTAAGCGGGCTTTACCTAGCCGTCAAAAGCGTATGATTGGAGCATGGTGCTTTCTAGACCATGCAGGCCCAGTAACGTTTCCTGCAGGTAATGGTTTAGATGTAGGCCCACACCCGCATATTGGTTTGCAAACCTTCACGTGGATGATTGAAGGTACCATGATGCATACCGATAGTTTAGGTTCAAAGCAGTTAATTCGCCCTAAACAGGTGAACTTGATGACAGCAGGACATGGTATTTCTCATACCGAAGTTGCGCCTGATACAGAAACCCAAATGCACGCTGCACAGCTCTGGATTGCTTTACCTGACCAGAAGCGCAATATGGATCCGAAATTTGAACATTATCCTGAGTTGCCTGTTGTTGAAAAAGACGGTTTAGAATTTACCGTGCTCGTGGGTGAATACTTGGCAACTACTTCTCCAGTTGTGGTGCATACACCGTTAGTAGGTGTGGACCTTATTGCTACTCAAGATACTAAAACACGTATTCCATTAAATCCTGAGTTTGAATATGGTTTCATGGCATTAGATGGCGTTGCTCATGTGAATGGTCATGAACTCACTGCTGACAATATGGTTGTATTGGATACTGGATTGAGTGAAATTGAGATTGAAATCAAAAAAGGTAACCGTGTGCTGTTAATTGGCGGTGAACCGTTTGAAACTCCAATTTTACTATGGTGGAACTTTGTTGCACGTACTATGGATGATTTAAAAGAAGCACGTGAACAGTGGATTAATCATGATGTACGTTTTGGTGAAATTCCAGATTATGTTGGTGCACGTTTAGAGGCCCCAGTTCTTCCAGATCAAATGAGAGCATCAAAATGACAGTAGTAATCGCGAGTAGTAAGGCAAAACCTCTTGCCGAACAGTGGAAAGGTGAAATTACCAGTGGTCGTCATCAATACTTTTGTGATGAACCGGAAAAGTTAGAAGGTCATGATCAGGGGCCAGCCCCTTATGATTTGCTAACTGGAAGTCTGGCAGCTTGTACACTCATTACTTTAAGAATGTATGCAAAGCATAAAGATTATGACTTTGGTGAGTTTTCGGTTGAAATTGATTTTCATACTAATCGTGAGCATGAAGAACATATCGAGCGTCGTATTGTTTTTAAAGAGCTGCCAAACGAAGAGCTTCAACAAAAAATCTTAACGGTATGTAGTAAAACGCCAGTAACTAAAACTTTGTTACGTAGTTTAGACATTCATACTGTGCTTGTTACAGCATAAAAATGCTATTTTGTTGAGGTGGATGACTTTATATCCATCCCACAAATGGAATAAAACAGCATGTTCACATGCTGTTTTTTATGTAAAAAAGAAAAATAAAAGTAGGCAATAACATGATTAGTGTACACCACCTGGAATGTTCGCGATCGTTTCGGATTTTATGGGCTTTAGAAGAGTTAGGCTTAGATTATGATATTCATTATTATCAACGCTTGCCCAACTACTCAGCACCGGAAACGTTGAAATGTATCCATCCGCTCGGCAAGGCGCCGATTTTGACAGACGATGAGCAAGTTATTGCAGAATCAGCTGTTATTTTAGAGTATTTGCAGCAGCGCTATGATCAAAAACAGCAATTTAAACCTAAGCAAGCTCAGGATTTACAGCAGTATATTTACTGGATGCACTATGCCGAAGGTTCACTTATGCCGTTATTAGTGATGACTTTGGTTATGAATAACGTGAACAAACATGTACCTTGGTTAATTCAACCTGTAGCAAAGAAAATTACAGAAGGGGTGAAAGCAAATTTTGTTCGCCCACGTATGAAAGATCATATTAGTTTTTTAGAAAACTACTTGTCTGAACATGAATATTTTGCAGGGGATTTTTCATTTGCCGATATTCAAATGAGTTTTCCATTAGAGGCTCTACAGTCACGTCTTCAAGGCAAATATCCGCATATTCAAGCATTTTTACATCGGATTCAGCAAAGACCAGCTTTTCAGAAAGCAAGACAGAAAGGTTTGGGGTCAAACGAAAGAAATTGTGCTGATATATAAAAGAAAAGGAACAAATATTTGTTCCTTTTTTATTACTTAATCTTTATTTGCGTTTAATTACGATAGAGTCAATGCCGCTATGCTGTAATGTTTGCTGAGCAGCAAGAGCAGCTTCTTGGGTATCGTATGGACCAGAAATAACACGGTACCACGTCTTACCATTTTCTGAGCTTCTAATTACATCAGCCGATAAGCCATTTAAAATGATTTCTGCGCGTCGAGCATCTGCTTGATCCGGATCGGCATAGCTACGGACTTGTAAAATGTAATTTGGCTGTTGAGGTGCAGCAGCTGTAGAGTCCGTATTATCATCAGTACTAGCAACAGCTTCTGATGCCGCAGGTTGAGCTGTGCTAGGTGCCTCTACAATCATAGCGGTACCTTGGTTTTTACTTTCTGGAACTGCCTGTTCTGGAATAGGGGTAACTTGCTGTTGAGGCAGTAAGTCATAAAAGCGGTAATCTTTATTGGTTTCTTCTTCTTTGTAGTGATCAGAAGTAATCTGATTTTTTGAAGAAACGGGTTGCCACGGTTTCCAAAGCATGAGCACTACTGCGATACATAAGACCGCTAAAATAGCGACAAGTGTCCCTAACCATTTAGGAATTAACGGCTTTTTAGGCTTATTAGGTCTTTCAGATACACCGCGTTGCATTTTGCCAAACACGTGGATTATTCCTCTGTCTTTTGATTGTTTTATTTCGAGTTTAGTTCTCGTTTACTTTAAAACATCGCTTTGCATGGGTGGATTCCCTTACAAAGCGTTATTTCTTACAACACGAAGGGGTATATGACTTTGCCAAATACCCCAACAGTAAATTACATGGCTTCAGGTGCAGAAACACCGAGTAATTCTAAGCCATTGCGCAATACTTGCTGTACATTGATTGAAAGTAATAAGCGTGCTTGTGTAAGTTCAGCATCATCACTTAAAACTTTGTGCTCATTGTACCAACCATGGAATAGCGCAGCTAATTCTTTTAAGTAGTTACCTACTTGGTGTGGTTCATACGCATTAGCAGCACGTAACACAACATCTGGATATGCAGCCAGTTTAGCAAGAATTTCAGTTTCTGCATCAAGTGATAAACGTGCAGCATGTGAACGAGCTGCACTTACTTCAAATTGTAAGCCAGTGCTTGCTGCTTTTTCTAACATACGGCAAATACGTGCATGAGCGTATTGAATATAATACACCGCATTGTCTTTGCTTTGTGACACAGCAAGGTCAAGGTCAAAATCAATGTGTTGTTCGCTCTTACGCATCACGTAGTAGAAACGAGCCGCATCATTGCCAACTTCTTTGCGTAAGTCGCGTAAAGTCACGAACTGACCTGAACGAGATGACATTTGAACCATCTCACCACCGCGCCATAAGCTTACGAACTGAACTAAAAGAACAGTTAATTTTTTCGAGTCATAACCCATTGCATCAATCGCAGCTTTTACGCGAGAGATATAACCGTGGTGGTCAGAACCCCAAATATCAACAAGGTCAGTATAACCACGTTGTAGTTTGTTTAAGTGGTAAGCAATGTCAGATGCAAAGTAGGTCGTTTGACCATTACGGCGCTTAACAACACGGTCTTTTTCATCGCCAAATTCAGTCGATTTAAACCAAATGTTGCCATCTTTTTCATAAAGGAAACCACGCTGGTCAAGTGTTTCCAACGCTTCATCAATTTTTGCACTAAGAGATGCTTCGCTAAACCATTGGTTAAAGGTTACGCCGAAGTCAGCAAGGTCATCTTTAATGTCATCTAAAATGGCATGAAGAGCTGCTTGATGGAAAACACGGTAGCCTTCACCTAATAATTGTTGTGAGTTGGCAATAAGACCATCAATGTGTTTTTCTTTGTCACCAGATAATACGACTTTATTGCCTTCGCTATCGAGTTCGTCTGCATATTGCACGTCTTCTGGCACATTTTTATAGACGTCTGCTACATCACGAACATATGCATTGTTATCTTTGTCGATAATGCTTTGGGCAATCTCTTTAACGTAGTCGCCTTGATAAGCATTTTTTGGGAATACAAGATTTTGACCCAATAATTCTAAATAACGTAAATAGGTAGAAGTCGCCAAAATATCCATTTGACGGCCAGCATCATTTACATAATATTCGCGATCAACTTTAGCACCTGTTGCTTCAAGTAAGTTTGCAACGGTCATACCATAGGCAGCACCACGACCATGACCTACGTGTAGGCTAGACGTCGGGTTCGCAGAAACGAATTCAACTTGAATCTTTTTAGCTGCGTTTGATTGGCTGCGACCAAAGTCTTCTTTTTGAGCTTGAATTTGGTCAAGAATCGCAAAACGTTGGTCTGCATTTAAGAAGAAATTGATAAAACCAGGACCTGCGATTTCAGCTTTGCTGATGTCTGCAACTTCTGGTAGCGCTGCGAGAATTTTCTCAGCTAAATCGCGTGGTTTCATACCAGCAGCTTTAGAGCCGATCATGGCAATATTAGAAGCAAAGTCGCCATGGCTTCGGTCTTTGGTGCGCGTTAAATTGCTTGAATTATTCCAATCCGAAGGAAGCACACCTTCTTGCTGAAGGGTTTGCACTGCATGGTCGAGAGCTGCTTGTATTGCCGTATTCATATCAATCGAAAATAGATGTCGCAGAAAAACGTCAAATATAGCAAATTTCCTATGAGTTGGGGGAGTGCATTTAACGCTTTCACTGAATTTCTTTCTTTTCATTCCCTACAACTATTTTTTTTGTAAATATTGAAAAATGACTGTGATTAAATTCTAAAAATACGTAAATACAGGCTTTTTATGTAATATTTTTGAAATTATAAGACAGTAAAACACTTGGTATTTTTTATAGAAATGTAAGGAAGGGCAAAAATATAAGATTCTAAGTCAGATATACAGTTGAGAAAGAATAATTTTAAAAAAGATGAAAAATGTAAGTAATTAATTTTTAATATTAATTTTGTTATATGTTTTTTCTAAATAGTATTCAATTTCAATATCACGGTTTAAAATACCTATTTTGTATTAAATAGTCTTAAGCTTACGCATACAACGAGCTTTAGAGAGTGCTGAAACTGTACTTTTCGGAGTTCTAAGCTGGAAAATGAGATAGGCAATGATATCAGGACACCCAAGTAAACACCCACTTTATATCCCTTATGCAGGCTATACACTTTTAGAGTTACCCCTTTTAAATAAAGGGTCCGCTTTCACTCAAGAAGAAAGAAGTAACTTTAACTTACATGGGTTACTTCCACATATTATTGAGACTATTGAAGAGCAAAGCCAACGCTCTTATCAGCAATATTGTGCTTTCAATGATGATATTAATAAGCACATCTATTTACGTAATATTCAAGATACCAACGAAACGTTGTTCTACCACTTAATTGAAAATCATCTTGAAGAGATGATGCCAATTATTTACACGCCAACTGTGGGTGAGGCATGTCAATGTTTCTCTGATATCTATCGTCGTCACCGTGGTGTTTTCATTTCATATCCAGATCGCGATGTGATTGATGATATTTTGCAGAACGTAAATAAAAATAATGTCAAAGTCATCGTGATTACTGATGGTGAACGTATTTTAGGTCTTGGTGATCAAGGCATTGGTGGTATGGGTATTCCAATTGGGAAACTTTCGCTTTACACCGCATGTGGTGGTATTAGTCCTGCTTACACATTGCCAATCACAATCGATGTAGGAACGAATAACCCTCAATTATTAAATGACCCGATCTATATGGGATGGCGTCAACCACGTATTAGTGGTGATGAGTACTATGACTTTGTAGATATGGTGATTGAAGCTGTAAAACGTCGTTGGCCAAAAGCACTCATCCAGTTTGAAGATTTCGCACAAAAAAATGCGATGCCATTATTAGAAAAATATCGCGATAAAATTTGTTGTTTTAATGATGATATTCAAGGAACAGCAGCGGTATCTGTTGGTAGTTTGATTGCTGCAAGTCGTGCAGCAGGTAAACAGTTAAAAGACCAGAAAATTGCTTTCTTAGGTGCAGGTTCAGCTGGTTGTGGTATTGCAGAGCAAATAGTTGCACAAATGATTGCAGAAGGTTTAACCGATGCTGAAGCACGTGCTCGTGTTTACATGGTAGACCGTTTTGGTTTGATCACTGAAAATCAGCCAAACTTATTGGACTTCCAACGTAAGTTAGCTCAGAAAGCTGAAGTAGTAGATCAGTGGGGCAATATTGAAGAAGTGATTTCACTGCTTGATGTTGTTAAAAATGCCAAGCCTACAGTGTTAATTGGTGTTTCTGGTCAACCGGGGCTATTCACCGAAGAAATTATTAAGACTATGGCTGCCAATTGTGAACGACCAATTGTCATGCCGTTATCTAACCCAACTTCACGTGTTGAAGCAGTACCAGCTGATATTGTGGAATGGACTGAAGGTAAAGCATTAATTGCAACGGGTAGTCCGTTTGCACCTGTAAATCATCACGGCAAGCTTTACAATATTTCGCAGTGCAACAACTCATACATCTTCCCTGGTATTGGTTTAGGTGTAGTAGCATCAGGTGCTAAACGCGTTACAGAAAACATGCTTATGGCATCAAGTAGTGCATTAGCAGATTGTTCACCGTTGCTGAAAGATCCACAAGCTGACTTGTTGCCACCTTTGGGCGAAATTCAACAAGTGTCTAAAGTGATTGCATTTGAAGTGGCAAAAGCTGCAATGGCAGACGGTGTAGCTGTAACCATCAGTGATGATTTGCTTAAGCAAAAAATTGATCAGTCATTCTGGAAGCCAGAATACCGTAGATATAAGCGTATTCCTTTCTAAAATATTGGACGTGTAAAAAAGGGAGTAAGATACTCCCTTTTTTATTAACTTAATTTGGCTATAAAGGCTTTTAAATATTCTAAAATAAAGTAGATGATTCACCTTTTATAAAATGCATATGATGAATCTATATTCATAACTTTTTCTGTATTTAATATTGGATATACTTGTTAATTAATGGCTTTAACAAAGATCAGTTTTTAAATAACACATAATTATGAGTACTTTTTCATGAAAAATATTTATATTTTAATTTTTATAGGCGCTTTAATGGCATGTAGCGATAAAAGTCCAGATAAAACCCAACATGATGCTAATCATAAGTCAGATGTGGTGCAGGTGGATGAAAATCAATCAGGCTCTGCTGTAAATGAAAAGAAAGTGAGTGCGGAGAAGGGGCTTAAAACAGCTGATCAAGTGGGGGAAATCTCTTGTTTAAATCCAAATATTACGCAATGGTATGGTTTTAATGACAATATTATTGAATCTAAATGTGAAGTCGTAAAAAACTTTCAACTGTCAGCTTATAAATGTGATATTTCTAAAAATGCCTTTGGTGAAAATAAAGATGCTATTTTGCTAGAAAATCAAGATAAACGAATTTTTGTTTATTCAACTTCTAAAGACTGTAATGAAGTGCTTGAAATAAGAAATGCGAATGGGCCTTAAGTTTATATTTAAGAGTAATTTTTATTAATTTATAAAGATAATATCTTTGTAAAATGTCAAAGTACTCGTTTTTTCTTTGGTTTTAAATAAAAAGTAGCTACCGTGATAGCTACTTTTTTAAAATTTTAATCTTCTAAAACTTCTTCTAGTAACTCTTCACTTGGTGCAAAGTAATATGCGCCGTCTAGTGGTGTCACGAAATGCAGTAGGCGGTCATGAATGCCATCGCCGCTTGTACCAAACATACGCTTTAACATAGCATCAATAATGCTTAGGTCTTTAGTGTAAGCAATAAAAAATAAGCCTTGATCACCTTTGCCATCACCATAAGGTAAGCTGTGGCGTAAGATTTCCATTTCTTCGCCTTCATCATCTTCAACGACAGTACGAGCAACATGGGCATTTTGTGGTTTAACGTCATCATCTAATTCAATAGATTCAAGCTTGGTACGTCCCATCACATTTTCTTGTGCATCGACTTTAAGTTTTTTCCATTTTTCCAAGTCATGTGCATAGCGCTGTGCAAATATGAAACTACCGTCTGCAAATACTCCAGCACTTTCTGGAAGCAGGGCTGTTTCCGCGCGGTCATCTGGAAATTGAGGGTTTTCAGTACCGTCTATAAAACCTGTAATATCGCGGCCATCGAAATAACGGAAGCAAACACGTTCATCCAGAACTTCGACTTTATCTTTAATACCTTCAAAAAATGCTTGGCTTAATGCAAAACAAATATCTGAACGCATACTGGCAATGTGAATAAGCACATCAGCTGGTACCACAGGCATATTGAATGCACCATTTTCTGGTTCAAGTTGTTTAAAGCCAGCAGGAGACTGACTGTAAAATTGTTTCCAAAGTTCTGGACCAAAAGCGACTGCTGTTTTGATTTGCGCGTCTGAATGCTGAGTAATGAGACGGTCACGTGTTTCGAATAAAGCTTCGAGTTGTTCTTTTAATTCAGCAATTGTTAAATCTTTTAAACGAAGAACAATAAAACGGGCATGATCAGATGGTAATGGCAAAATGACAGATTGAGCAGTCATTGGAAGGTATCTCCTCAATTATAATTTAGTATGAGCTTCAATTATTGTGCCTGATGCGAAGAGCCGTTAGTAGTCTATTTATTGATTTTATTGTTTGAATTATCACCACGATAGTTTTATAAAACGGTATAATTCCACTTTTATTGCCTATTTTCGCTATGTCTTTGCAAGTTTGGTTTGCTTATATGTTGGCCTGTTGGGTCATTAGTATTTCTCCGGGAGCAGGGGCTATTGCTTCTATGTCGAGCGGCTTAAATTATGGCTTTAGACATGGCTACTGGAATGCGATCGGTTTGCAAATTGCTTTGTTAATTCAAATCATGATTGTAGCGGCGGGTGTGGGTGTTTTATTTGCAACGACCCCATTGGCTTTTCAAGCCGTTAAGTGGTTTGGTGTGGCCTATTTATTGTATTTAGCTTATTTGCAGTGGACAGCACCAATAAAAGACATCGAAATTCAACATGAAAAAAAGAATAAGTCTATTTCTGCTCTGTTGTTAAATGGCTTTGTGGTCAATATCAGTAACCCTAAAGCGATTGTTTTTTTGTTGGCAGTTTTGCCTCAGTTCTTAGATTTAAGTAAACCTCAATGGATACAATATCTGATTATGGCAGCCACTATGGTTACGATTGATTTGATTGTAATGGCTGGATATACAGGGCTGGCTTCAAAAGTTTTAAGATTACTTCGTTCGCCTAAACAGCAAAAATATTTGAACCGTGGTTTTGCTGTCATGTTTAGTTGTGCGGCGTTATTACTTAGCACAGTTCATCAAGCGACCTGATTTAGGCCGCTTGAGTTTGGTTTTTGATTTTTTGAAGCATAAAAATAAGAGCAAAACTCAACGCCATACATAAAACAATACTGAGGCCGGTCGAGATATTAAGTGCTGCGCTTGACCATAGGCCAACACTGACACCGAGTTGAGCTAAAACAAAAGCCCAAATAACCATTTGCTTTGGTGAATGAGCGAGTAGTCGAGCGCTCAATGCTGGAATAACCAGTAAAGCACCCATTAAAAGTGAACCTACTGCTCGTAAAGCTAAAACTGTAAATAAGGCTAGCAGTAACATAAAAATGAGACGCTGCCATTTTGCATTTACGCCTTCACTAATCGCAATGTCCGGATCAATTGCAATTTGAATTTGAGGCTGCCAAAAGCGATAAAGAATTGCCAGTGATACTGCAATAATTAATGTGAAAACAGGTAGGTCTGGCCAATCAATACTTAATAAGTCACCAAACAAATAACTCAAAAGTTCTGGTCTTAAACTCGGAACATGTTGAATAAACAGAAGGCCACTACATAGTAAAGTTGCTGAGCATAAGGCAAGTAGAGCATCGTTTGGCAAGCGATTGTCATGCAGTGCCCATAAAATAGCGACTAATAAAATAGCCGTACCTGCCACACCAAGCCAGAGAGGGAGGCTTAATGCACCAGCAATTGCTACCCCAAGTAAGGTTCCATGTGCCATCGTGTCTGCAAAAAAAGACATACGTCTCCATAGCATGAGACAACCAAGTGGTGCGGTCAAAAAGACCAATAAGGTTCCCATAATCCATGCGGGCAACAATAATTGTAACCATTCCATCATGGCTTAAGCTTCCGGTTCTGGGTGAATGTGAGGTCTACTATTGTGAGGGCAGGGGTGTGCTGCATCACCATGTGCACAGTGGTCATGATGGTGCTGGTAAAAAACTCGCTGAGTGCCAAATATTGCTTGATACTCAGGATGCTGCTGAATATTTTCAGGTAAACCGCTGCAACATATATGCTTGTTTAAACAAACAACTCTATGCGTCCCTTGCATCACCCACTGTAAATCGTGGGAAACAATTAAAATGGCGCAACCATAACGCTCCGGCAGACTACGCACATACTCATAAAGCTCAGCTTCAGATTGAATATCTAGTCCCTGCATCGGTTCATCAAGAACGAGAATATCTGGCTTTCTAAGTAGCGCGCGTGCCAAGAGTACACGTTGGCGTTCACCACCAGAAAGCTGTTGTACTTTTGATTGTTGTAGCTTGGCAATACCAGTATCTTGAATAATTTCTTGGCGAAGGGTAGGGCTACATTTTTCAAGATCTAATAAATCTTGAACACGTAAAGGAAGACTATGAGAGGGATTAAACTTTTGAGGGACATAAGCCATTTTTAGTTTTTTATTGCTTATGACACGTCCGCTACTTGGTTTTAAAATTCCAAGTAGAACTTTAATTAAAGTCGACTTACCCGCACCATTCGGACCAATTAAGGTCACAATTTCATTTTGATGCAGATCAAAATCGACTTTTTTTAATATATCCCGATCATCACGGTGAACAGAAACCTGTTCAAGTTGAATCAATACAGGATTTAGCGAGCTGTGCGGCACTGCTGGCATTTCCCCGAAATTTCAATAATGCTGTGTTGTGCTGTGAAATCATCTAAAGCTGCAAGTTGGTCGAGCTGTTGAGTCAGACCTTGTGAAGATGCTTCTTTAACAGTGTGACATTCGGTGCAAATTAGGAATGCAGCTTGATGTCCTTCACGTGGATGACAGCATGGAATATAAGCATTAATAGATGTTAAGCGATGAATTAGACCTTTTTCTAATAAGAAGTCTAAAGTTCTATAAACAGTAGGCGGAGCGGCAGGACGATCGGTTTGACTTTTAATACGTGCTAATAAGTCGTACGCACCCATTGGGCCTGAAGCATTTAAAATGAGTTCAAGAACTTCTTTACGTAAAGGCGTAAGACGTGCGCCAACCGCAGAACATAAAGTTTCTGCTTCAGCTAAACGACTTGCGACATTATGGTGATCATGAACACCATGCAAAGAATCATGATGTTCATGCGTGCAAGAACTCATAGACATAACCTCAAATTTTTAATGGAATATTAGCATGAAGCGATGCTTCATTCGATTAATCTTAGGTATTTTTGTAACTTTGTTATATTATAACATGCTTCGAACTATTACTAATTGATGGTCTGTCATGTTCCGCGTTTTTGTTTTCAGTCTGTTCTCTTTAATGAGTACGTTAGGTTGGAGTCAGGGTTTGGTTGTCTCTACACACCCAATCTATTTGATTGCAAAAGAAATTACCAAAGGCGTTGAAGAGCCTCAGTTGTTGCTTCAAGGTCAAAGTGGGCATGACGTACAACTCACCCCGGCGCATCGTAAAGCTATTAATGATGCTTCTTTAGTGATCTGGTTGGGAAAAGCCCATGAAGCTCCTCTAAACAAATTGCTGAGTAACAATAAGAAAGCAATTGCTTTATTAGATAGTGGTATTCTTTCTGTTTTGCCGCAGCGTAATACGCGTGGTGTTGCTTTACCAAATACTGTAGATACGCATGTCTGGTTAGAACCAAACAATGCAGTGCGGATTGGTTTTTTTATTGCGGCTTTGCGTTCGCAGCAGCATCCTGAAAGTAAAGCGAAATATTGGAATAATGCTAATGCATTTGCTCGGAATATGTTGCAGGCAGCTCAAGCTTACGATAGCTCAAGTAATGGTAAACCTTATTGGTCTTATCATGATGCTTATCAGTATTTGGAACGCTCGCTTAATTTAAAGTTTGCAGGTGCTTTAACGGATGACCCGCATGTTGCGCCTACAGCGGCTCAAATTAAGTATCTTAATGATAATCGACCAAAACCTCAGATGTGTTTACTTGCAGAAAGTTTCACAACAAAAGGTCAATATCAGAAACTGGGCAGTATTACCTTCCAACCCGTTGATGAAAGTATGAATAATGAGGACGATTTTGTAACAGCATGGAAGAAACTGGCTATAAAAACCGATAAATGTGTATTAAATACGCAAAAGTAAGATAAAAAGTAAACAAAGGCTGACTGTAGCGTCAGCACCACCTGTCACGAAAAACCCCGACTAAAGTCGGGAAAAGATTGCATGTTCAGGGGTGTAACTCTATAATGCCTGCGATTAAAAGCGATCATCAGCTAAACTTGTCAAGCATTTATGCTGTGAGTGGATAAATAATGAGCCAAACTAGTCGCTTGATTGACCGACGATTAGCAAAAGCTTTGGTCTTCTTACAAGCATGCATGATCCCTGTTTCCGCACTTGTGGCGTGGAGCATAAAAGACATGACAGCAGCATTAAGTGCGGCACTTGGTGCATTGGTCTGCTGGCTTGCTACCAGTTATTTTGCGTGGCAATCCTTCAGAACAGCAGGTGCGAGAGCATCGAAACAAGTGCTGTCTAACATGTATAGGGGCATGTTAGGCAAATTTGCAATCATGATCGTTGGATTTATTTTGATTTTGAGCAATGTTAAACCTTTATCACCGTTAGCATTGCTGTTTGGTTTTATCCTCGTTCAAATGATGTCGTGGGTTGCTCCTTTTTGGGTTTCACGTCTACAAAAACGAGTATAGAAACAAGAAGAATTGAAGATTTTTTGGAGGGTGGCGAGATATCGACAGTACGCCGATGTTCGTTTCCCTTCTTTTTAGTAATTGACATTGACCAGGTGTGATTTATGGCTGCTGAAGAACATGCCCTCACTTCGACAGAGTATATCAAGCATCACTTGACCAATATGACCTATGGCAAAATGCCAGATGGTACATGGAAATTGGCTGAGACTGCTGAAGAAGCTCATTCGATGGGGTTCACTGCAATTCACTTGGATTCAATGGGTTGGTCAATTGGCCTTGGTGTGATTTTCTGTTTGTTATTTTGGATGGTTGCGAAAACTGCGAAAGCTGGTGTCCCAACAAAATTCCAATCTGCAATTGAAATGATCATTGAGTTTGTTGACTCAAGTGTCCGTGATACTTTTCATGGCAAATCACGTTTAATCGCTCCACTTGCACTCACTATTTTCGTGTGGATTTTCCTCATGAACTTAATGGACTTGATTCCAGTTGACTGGATTCCTCAAGTTGCTGCATTTGTTGGTGCTAACGTATTTGGTATGGATCCTCACCACGTTTACTTCAAGATCGTTCCATCTACAGATCCAAACATTACCCTAGGTATGTCTTTATCTGTATTTGTTCTTATCTTGTTCTACAGCATCCGCGAGAAGGGTGTTGGCGGTTTCGTAGGCGAGTTGGCACTTAACCCATTTAACCCAAGTAATCCAGTTGCAAAAGCGTTGCTTATTCCAGTGAACTTGATTTTGGAATTGGTAACATTCCTTGCTCGTCCTATTTCATTGGCTCTCCGACTATTCGGTAACATGTATGCCGGTGAGTTAATCTTTATCCTGATCGCATTATTGCCGTTCTGGATTCAATGGGCGTTATCTGTGCCTTGGGCGATCTTCCACATTCTTGTAATCACGTTGCAGGCATTCATCTTTATGATGCTTACCATCGTTTACTTGAGCATGGCAAGCGAAAAACATTAATGGTATTGCCTAACTATCAAATGATGGTTGGGCTGAATTTTTTTAATTTAATTTGGTAATAACCTAACCTCTGAGGAATTTTTCATGGAACTCACTTTAGGTCTAGTTGCAATTGCATCTGCTATCTTGATCGCTTTCGGTGCTTTGGGTACTGCGATTGGTTTTGGTCTTTTGGGTGGTCGCTTTTTAGAAGCTGTAGCTCGTCAACCAGAATTAGCTCCACAACTTCAAACTCGTATGTTCTTAATCGCGGGTCTTCTTGATGCTGTGCCTATGATCGGTGTTGGTATTGGCTTGTTCTTCATCTTCGCTAATCCATTTGTAGGTTAATCAGCTTAATTCCTAAATCCACTATTTGAGGAATTGCAATGAATATCAACCTCACATTGATTGGTCAAGCGATTGCGTTTGCGTTCTTTGTCGCATTCTGCATGAAGTTTGTTTGGCCACCACTAATCAATGCGATTAGTGAGCGTCAGCGTAAAATCGCTGATGGCTTAAATGCAGCAGAAAAAGCGAAAGCTGACCTTGCCGATGCACAAGCGCAAGTGAAGCAAGAGCTTGATGCAGCTAAAGCACAAGCGGCTCAATTGATCGAACAAGCGAACCGTCGTGCAGCGCAATTGATCGAAGAAGCTCGTACTCAAGCTGCGGCTGAAGGTGAGCGTATTCGTCAACAAGCTAAAGAAGTTGTTGATCAAGAGATCAATTCTGCTCGCGAAGAATTACGTCAACAAGTAGCTGCTTTGGCAGTGACTGGTGCAGAGAAGATCCTGAACCAACAAGTTGATGCAGAAGCTCATAACGCCATGCTGTCTCAGCTGGCTGCTAAACTTTAAGCGAGGCGAATTATGGCTGAACTCTTGACGTTGGCACGTCCGTATGCCAAAGCAGCATTTGCTTATGCTTCTGAGCAAGGTGCAACAGACAATTGGTCGAATGCGTTACAAGTGCTCAGTGCTGCGGTGCAAGACGAAGCATTTTCCGCTTATTTAAATCGCCCTGAACTTACTCCTGCGGAGCAAGTGAAGCTTTTTGCTAAAGTTTTAGGTGAAGATCAATCTCAAGCAGTGTCTAACTTTTTGACACTTCTTGCAGATAACGATCGATTAGTGTTGTTACCTGAAATTGCAGCAGAATATGAACAGCTTAAATCACAGAATAACAATACGGTTGATGTCGTGATTGAATCGGCGTTTCCGTTAACTTCTGTTCAGGAACAATTGCTTGCACATGCGTTAGAAAAACGCTTCAAGGCAGCAGTTAATGTTTCTGTAGAAGTTAATCCTGCTTTGATTGCAGGTGTGGTTATTCGTGCAGGCGATCAAGTGATAGATGATTCTGCGCTTAACAAGCTTGAAAAAATGCGTACTCGTCTTCTTGCATAATGCAAATGATGAAGACTGAACTAATAAAAGATTGAGGAATAGCGCAATGCAACAACTGAATCCATCCGAGATCAGTGCGCTCATTAAACAGCGTATCGGAGATCTGGACACCAGCGCGACCGCTAAAAACGAAGGTACCATTGTTATGGTATCCGACGGTATCGTGCGTATTCACGGTCTTGCTGATGCAATGTACGGTGAAATGATCGAATTCGACGGCGGCTTATTTGGTATGGCACTGAACCTAGAACAGGATTCAGTGGGTGCCGTTGTTTTAGGTAACTACCTAAGCCTTCAAGAAGGTCAAAAAGCTCGTTGTACAGGTCGTGTTTTAGAAGTTCCAGTTGGTCCTGAACTTCTTGGCCGTGTAGTAGATGCTTTGGGTAACCCAATTGATGGTAAAGGCCCAATTGATGCAAAATTAACTGATGCTGTTGAAAAAGTAGCACCAGGCGTAATTTGGCGTCAATCAGTAGACGAGCCTGTTCAAACTGGTTATAAATCAGTTGATACCATGATTCCTGTGGGTCGTGGTCAGCGTGAGTTGATTATTGGTGACCGTCAAACTGGTAAAACAGCAATGGCGATCGATGCGATCATCGCTCAGAAAAACTCTGGCATTAAATGTGTATACGTTGCGATTGGTCAAAAACAATCAACAATTGCAAACGTTGTACGTAAGCTAGAAGAAACTGGCGCTATGGCGTATACAACTGTTGTCGCTGCTGCGGCTGCTGATCCTGCTGCAATGCAGTATTTAGCTCCGTACTCTGGCTGTACAATGGGTGAATACTTCCGTGACCGCGGTGAAGACGCTCTTATCATTTATGATGATTTGTCTAAGCAAGCTGTTGCTTACCGTCAAATTTCATTGCTTTTACGTCGTCCACCAGGTCGTGAAGCGTATCCGGGTGACGTATTCTATCTTCACTCACGTCTTCTTGAACGTGCTTCTCGTGTATCTGCTGACTACGTTGAGAAATTCACTAATGGCGCAGTAACTGGTCAAACTGGTTCTTTAACTGCATTGCCAATTATTGAAACTCAAGCAGGTGACGTATCTGCATTCGTACCAACGAACGTAATTTCGATTACTGACGGTCAGATCTTCTTAGAAACATCATTATTCAACGCAGGTATTCGTCCTGCTGTGAACGCGGGTATCTCTGTATCTCGTGTTGGTGGTTCAGCTCAAACTAAGATCATCAAAAAATTGTCTGGTGGTATCCGTACCGCTTTAGCACAATACCGTGAATTGGCTGCGTTTGCTCAGTTCGCTTCTGACCTTGACGAAGCAACTCGTAAGCAACTTGAACATGGTCAACGTGTAACTGAGTTAATGAAGCAAAAACAATATGCTCCTTACTCAATTGCTGACCAAGCTGTTTCTGTTTATGCATCTAACGAAGGCTATATGGCTGACGTAGAAGTTAAGAAAATCGTAGACTTTGATGCTGCGTTAATTGCTTACTTCCGTTCAGAATATGCTCCGTTGATGAAACAAATCGATGAAACTGGTGATTACAACAAAGACATCGAAGCAGCAATCAAAGCAGGTATTGAAAGCTTTAAAGCGACTCAAACTTACTAAGTTCAGTTTTAGTTAAGTTTGGTTCACGGATCAACCTTCGGAAGCTCGAAAGGGCTTTCGAATACTAGGTTAAGCGTATGGCAAATTTAAAAGAAATTCGCGCCAAAGTAGCTAGTATCAAGAGCACGCAAAAGATTACTCGCGCGATGCAAATGGTAGCTGCTTCTAAAATGCGTCGTGCGCAAGAGCGCATGGCTCAAGGCCGTCCGTATGCCGATAATATGCGCCGTGTAATTGCTCACTTGGTACAAGCAAACCCTGAATATAAACACCGTTATATGGTTGACCGCCCAGTTAAGCGTGTTGGCTATATCGTAGTGTCTTCAGATCGTGGTTTGGCAGGTGGCTTGAACATTAACTTGTTCAAGAAAGTTGTGCAGCATGTCAAAGCACAACAACAGCAGTCAATTGAAGTTGAATTTGCTTTAATTGGTCAAAAAGCGGTTTCGTTTTTTAAGAATTACGGCGGTAAAGTGCTTGGTGCAACTACCCAACTTGGCGATGCGCCAAGTTTGGAACAGTTAACTGGCTCAGTGCAAGTTATGCTTGATGCATTTGATAAAGGCGAATTAGATCGTATCTACCTCGTATCAAATGGTTTCGTTAATGCAATGACTCAGCAGCCTAAAGTAGAACAACTTGTTCCTTTAGCACCAGCAGAAGAAGGCGATGATCTCAACCGTACTTATGGTTGGGACTATATCTACGAACCAGAAGCAGAAGAATTGTTAAATGGTTTGTTGGTTCGCTATATCGAGTCTATGGTTTATCAAGGTGTGATTGAGAACGTTGCATGTGAGCAATCAGCTCGTATGGTCGCGATGAAAGCAGCGACAGACAACGCAGGACAATTGATTAAAGACCTACAGCTCATTTACAACAAGCTGCGTCAAGCCGCGATTACTCAGGAAATTTCCGAGATCGTTGGCGGTGCCGCTGCCGTTTAACATTATTAAGTTTGAATTGAGGAGACAGCAATGAGTAGCGGTCGTATCATTCAGATCATCGGCGCGGTTATCGACGTCGAGTTTGAGCGCACAAGCGTTCCTAAGATCTATGACGCTCTCCAAGTTGACGGTACTGAAACTACTTTAGAAGTTCAGCAACAACTTGGTGATGGTGTTGTTCGTACCATCGCAATGGGTTCTACAGAAGGTCTTAAACGTGGCCTTAATGTAACTAGCACAAACGCACCGATCTCTGTTCCAGTGGGCCCAGCTACGCTTGGCCGTATCATGGACGTTTTAGGTCGTCCTATCGATGAAGCAGGTCCTGTTGCGACTGAAGAACGTTTGCCGATTCACCGTCAAGCGCCTTCTTATGCTGAACAAGCAGCTTCTACTGACCTTTTAGAAACTGGTATTAAAGTAATTGACTTACTTTGCCCGTTCGCAAAAGGTGGTAAAGTTGGTTTATTCGGTGGTGCGGGTGTTGGTAAAACCGTTAACATGATGGAATTGATCAACAACATCGCAAAAGCACACTCAGGTTTATCTGTGTTTGCTGGTGTTGGTGAGCGTACTCGTGAAGGTAACGACTTCTATCACGAAATGAAAGATTCTAACGTTCTTGACAAAGTAGCAATGGTCTACGGTCAGATGAACGAGCCACCAGGTAACCGTTTACGCGTTGCGTTAACTGGTTTGACTATGGCTGAATACTTCCGTGATCAAAAAGACGAAAATGGTAAAGGTCGTGACGTATTATTATTCGTCGACAACATCTACCGTTATACACTTGCGGGTACTGAAGTATCAGCATTGTTAGGTCGTATGCCATCTGCAGTAGGTTACCAACCTACACTTGCAGAAGAAATGGGTGTTCTTCAAGAGCGTATTACATCTACTAAATCTGGTTCGATCACATCGATCCAAGCAGTATATGTACCTGCCGATGACTTAACAGACCCATCGCCTGCAACTACATTTGCTCACTTAGATGCAACAGTAGTATTGAGCCGTGACATCGCATCTTCTGGTATTTATCCAGCGATCGATCCACTTGACTCAACTTCACGTCAGTTAGACCCATTAGTTGTTGGTCAAGAGCACTATGAAATTGCGCGCGCAGTACAAAACGTATTGCAACGCTATAAAGAGCTTAAAGACATCATCGCAATCTTGGGTATGGATGAATTGGCAGAAGAAGATAAATTGGTTGTTTACCGTGCGCGTAAAATCCAACGTTTCTTCTCTCAACCATTCCACGTAGCTGAAGTATTTACTGGTGCTCCTGGTAAATTAGTACCACTTAAAGAAACGATTCGTGGCTTTAAAGGTCTATTAGCTGGTGAATACGATCACATCCCAGAACAAGCGTTCTATATGGTTGGTGGTATTGACGAAGTGATTGCTAAAGCTGAGAAACTCTAATTTAAGGAGATCATCTCATGGCGACTATGCAATGTGATGTCGTAAGTGTTAAAGAGTCTATTTACTCTGGCGCAGTGACGATGTTAATCGCGAAAGGTGCAGGTGGTGAACTTGGTATTTTGCCAGGACACGCTCCACTTGTAACTTTGCTTCAACCGGGCCCGATTCGTGTTCTGTTGGAAAATGGTACAGAAGAAATCGTCTATGTATCTGGCGGTGTTTTAGAAGTTCAACCTCATGTTGTAACGGTTCTTGCAGATACTGCAATCCGTGCTGACAATTTGGATGAAGCTGCAATTTTAGAAGCACGTAAAAATGCTGAACAATTGCTTGCAAACCAAAAGAGTGATTTGGACTCAGCTGCTGCTTTGGCATCTCTTTCAGAGATCTCAGGCCAGCTTGAAACAATCCGTAAAATCAAAAACCGCGCTCAATAAGACGCGGTTCGAGATTGAAAAAGCCACCGTAAAGGTGGCTTTTTTTATTCTTGAAAAGAAAATTAAGAATCAGTTTTTGAATCTGATTTTTCATCTCCTGCCATAATCAGTGCAGCGAGTTTGACCATATCCATTTGGATAGTATTGAGCTGCTTCTCAATTTGGTCGAAATCAATTTGTTCTAATTTTCCATTTAATAATGGCATACTTAAAGCTTGTTGGTTTGCTTGTAGTAGGTTTTGACGGATATTTTCAACTTCCTGACTTTTTATATCTAAAGTCAATAATGCTTGATTTAAGCCTTTTAGCTGCTGTTTTAATGTCGTTACAGTGGTTTTTAGCTCTTGCTGATCTTCATCTTGAATGGCTTGCTCAACATCAAGTTGAGTGTCTTTAAGCTTTTCAATATAGTCACCAGCTTTTAACTGTAAGTTAGCCGCGTCACGAACGATATAAAAAACATTACCGCTTTTTAACTCAGTTTTATTTTTTGTAGGTGTGATTTCTTGTGAAGAATCATCTGCTTGTTCTGATACTTGGTCATTGGTTTGAGCAGACTCTTGTTCCTTAGCGTGGTCTTGTGCCTGATCGCATCCAAGTAACAACATACCTGAAGCAAAAATCACAAATGGAAAAAATGCGCCTTGTAAAACTTTTTTCATAACTACACACATACCAAGTAAAGCAAGTGCGTACTATATGCATAAAATATGTAGAAATAAGGTATTGTTGCAAATGAACAACATTTTGACCAGACAATAAAAAAGAGCGCTGTAGCACTCTTTTTTATGAAATTGCTATAAAAATTATTTAGCTAACTCTGCTTCAACTGCTTTTACAATTTGTTCGTCATCTGCTGTTAAGTTTGGGGCAAAACGAGCAACAACTTCACCATTTTTATTTACTAAGAATTTCTCAAAGTTCCATAACACTTCTGGAGCAGGGTTCGTTGGAATACCTAAGCCTTCTAAACGCTCGCGGAAAGGACCTTCACCAATACGTTCTGGTTGAGCTGCTGTCAGTGCTTGATAAAGTGGATGCTTATCTTCGCCTGCTACAGAGATTTTTGAAAAAAGCGGGAAATGAACATCGTAGTTTAATGAACAGAATTGTTGAATTTCTTCATCCGAACCAGGTTCTTGTTCTTTAAAGTTGTTTGCAGGGAATCCTAAAATTTCAAGACCTTGATCTTTCTTGGCTTGATAAAGCTTTTCTAAGCCTTCGTATTGTGGAGTTAAACCACATTTAGATGCTGTGTTTACAATTAATAAAACCTTACCTTTATATTGATCAAGGTCAACCGCTTCGCCTGAAATAGCTTTTACTGGAATGTGATATACAGATTGAGTCATGAGTCTTTCCTAAAGATTGTAATTGATATCAAGTAACGCATTTGTTTTAACTGCTATTCTTGAGGAGTGCAATAATATTCGTGTTCAAAAAATAAAAAGAGAAGAAAAACTATCTGCGATCTAATTGTTTCTGATTTGAACAGGTGTTTGGCCTGTATACCTTTTAAAAAATTCAATAAAACTAGAACTATGCTGATAACCTAAATCGTATGCTAAACGTTTAATCGGCATGCCTTGTCGAATTTGATGAATGGCGTAAACAATTTTGGCCCGATTACGCCATTCTGATAATGAAAGTTGTAACTCTTGTTGGCTTAAACGCAATAAATGACGATCACTGACTGAAAAAGTCTGAAGTAACTGCTGTAAAGAGTGATTAAAAAACAATGGGTCTGAAAGTTTTTCCAAAATTGGTAGTAAAACTGGATGACGTGTTTGGGGTAAGTAATGAGAATATGCTGTGGCTTGTTGTAACTGATCAAATAGAACTTGCAAAAGATGTTCTAAATATTCAGGTTTTCCATTTTGTTTTTGCTGCTCCAAAATTTGTAAAACCAGAGTTCGAAAGAAAGGCTGAATACTAAAGCATTTACAGGCATCACCTAAAATAGAACAGAGGCTAGGGTGTAGTCGAATACAGATGTAGTGAATTTCATGATCGATATGAGTAGATTGATGGACTGTTTGAGGTGGAATCCAAAGTCCATAGCTTGGAGGAGATAAGTAGATTTGTTCTTCTACTTGCATTTCCAAAATGCCATTCAAACTGAAATTAAAATCTCCCCAAAGTGAAGCATGAGGACGAACAATATCTTCTTTTTCATATAGAAATTCATGAACTTCTATATTGTTCAATAAGGAAAATTGTTGGTCCTCATTTTTCATCTATTTACTCTGAATAATATTTTAATTTTCACAAGTCGCTTTAGGATTATTTAAGCCTTTAGCAAAGGTAAATGTACTAATTAATGCTAAAGCAACGAAGCTTAATACACCATAAATTAAAGTATTTTCATTGAAATGATCAACTACATAACCACCTAATAATGAGCCTGTCGCAATCATGACTTGGAACATCCCAACAAAAAGAGGCATACCTTTTTCTACGGCATGAGGTGCATGTACAAACATCCAAATATTGGCAGAGGTAGGGAAAGCACCAAATGCAAAGCCCCATAGTGCAGTAAGAACGATTGCACCAAATTCATGAATAGCAAAGATAGGGAAGCCGAAAAACACGATTGCAAAACATGTTCCAACGAAGGCTAGAGTGTAACGGACATTTAAGTTACCGCTATATCCTGCAAACGCGTTTCCAAAGATACCAGCAATTCCGTAAAGCAATAATAATGAACTAATGGTGGTACCGTTAAATCCTGCAATATTCTTAAAGAAAGGTGCTAAATAACTATAAGCACAGAAGTGGGCAAGACCAATTAATAAAACAATCAACATGCCACTACGTGCCTTAGGAGTGCGTAATAGTGCTGGTAAATCTCTTATGTGAATTGCTGAGTCTGGTACAAGTTTAGGTAAGAAAATCAGCTGAAGTACGAGTACAACAAGACCGATCGCAGCGGTAATACCAAATGCGCTTCGCCAACCATAAAACTCACTTAACCATGTTCCAATCGGCACCCCTAATACAGTCGCAAAAGTTACACCAGCCATGACTACGGCAGTTGCTTTCGCAATAGGCAAATGTGCAGGTGCGAGCTTGCCGCTTAATGCAATAGCTGTGGCCCAGAAACCGCCAATTGAGATGCCTAAAATTAAGCGGCTCAGTAATAAAACATGGAAGTTTTCTGCAAAAGCAGTAATGGTATTGGCAATCACCATAATTGCAGTCAGTAAAATAAGAACATAACGACGGTCAAGTTGTTTTACTGAAACAGGTAATAGTGGGGCCGCAATCGCTGCCATAATGCCGGGTACGGTAATAATAAGACCAGCTGTACCCACAGAAATATGTAAATCAGCTGCAACGCTATTTAAAACACCAACAGGTAAAAATTCACTTGTTACTAATGCAAATGCTGCAATGGCAACGGCCAAAATGGCAAACCAGCTCCCTTGAGTGGAGATCGTGGGTCGCGGTTTAGAGGTAGTAGATTGGTCCATAATAAATCCTTACTTGGCTAAATTTGGAGTGAAGAAAGGCAATTTTCTAATTAACTAACGATCATTATGAAAATAAAATAGTTGATAAAAAATCGAACGTCAATTAATTTAATAACGATTGTTATAAAAATAGATGTGATCTTTATGACAAATAGGCATGAAACAAATCTTGCTGTTAACGAAGACACGCTGAAAAAGAAGCGTGGACGCCCTAAATGCTTTGATGAGCAGCAAGTGTTAGAGAAGTCAATGTTACTTTTTTGGGAACATGGCTATGAAGCAACGTCGATTAGTGACTTAACGCAGGCTTTAGAAATTACAGCACCAAGCTTATACAGTACTTTTGGTGATAAGGCAGGCTTGTTTTATAAAAGCATTGATTACTACTTAGCTCATGAAGCATGTCCTATAGAAACAATTTTTTTAGAAGCAAAAACAGCAAAAATTGCTTTTGAATTATATCTTTATGACAATGTAAAACGACTGGTTCAACCCAATAAACCAGCAGGTTGTATGTTGGTCGTTGCGGCTATGAATTGCTCTGATGCAACTCAAGATGTACAGCAAAATTTATTAGATAAGCGTATAAAGACCAAAGAAAAATTATTAAAACGTCTAGAACAAGGTGTAGAGCAGGGCGACTTATCTGCTAATGCTCCTCTACAAGAAATGACTGATTTTTATGCCACCGTTATTCAAGGGTTGACTATTCAAGCGAGAGATGGTGCGAGTACTGAGCAACTACATAAAGTGGTAGAACATGCTATGAAAGCTTGGGCATTATTTTAAAAAATTAATGATGTCCTAAGTTCAATATCAATGTCGGAAATACGATATTTCAATTTATTAAGACATTCTTCAAAATAAAATCTCTTTTGTAGATGGTGTATTACTATGAGTCAGGTCATGAAATATCACAAATGGGCATTTATTTTTCCCATTTTGGCAGTACTGATTTGGTCTTTAAATATTGTAGTCACCCGCTATGTCTCAGATTATATTTCTCCTGTCAGCATTAGTTTTTATCGGTGGTTAATCGCCTTTATTATTTTAACGCCATTTATGCTTTTACCAGTTTGGAGACAACGACAGCTGGTAAAAATGTATTTGCCTAAGCTTGCAGTATTGAGTGCATTTGGGATGGTGCTTTATCAAGGTCTTGCTTATACAGCGGCTCATTATACAAGTGCGACCAATATGGGTATTGTTAATGCCTTTATTCCGATCTTCACTATTTTTGTTTCGCTTGCCATTTTAAAAGATGTGCCTAATCGATTTGCAGTCTTTGGCAGTATTTTGTCTTTTGCAGGTTTGCTCTATGTCATGTGTCAGGGCGACATTAAGCAGTTGTTAAGTGCTGGCGGTCATCTTGGTGATGCACTCATGATTATTGCTGTGTTCTTCTATGCATTTTATGGGGTTTTCCTTAAAAAATGGCAGCTTCCACTTCCAATCATGACAAGCTTATACGTTCAGATTGGTTTTTCTGTATTGTTCCATCTTCCTTTGATTTTCTGGTTTGGTCTTGATGGCTTAAATGCACAAAATGCGCCAAGTGCAATTTATGCAGGTGTATTTGCGTCTTTAATTGCGCCGTTAGTTTGGATGTTAGCAGTACAACAACTTGGGCCAAATAGAACAAGTATATTTATGAACTTGGTCCCTGTCTTTACAGCAGTTATAGCAAGCGTTTGGTTATCTGAGCAATGGACGATCTATCATACCTTCGGCGGAATTATGATTCTGGTAGGTATTATTATGGCTCAAAAGAAGGTTAATTCTAAAAAATCGGATCTATTGTCAGAGCAAAACTAAAGTCGTTGAAAAAACTATGGCATATTTTGAAAAAAACTGATGAAAATATGCCATATTTTTCTTAGTTAAAGTTTTTCTATATGATTTATAAATAGATTATAAAAACAAGTTGAAATATAAATATTAAAAAAGACGAGTAAAAATATTAATATAATTTTAACTTATAAGCGAAAAAAGCTAAATTCCCTACACTTTTCATGCTTTTTTTAGAGAAATAATATATTTCTCTCATCTAGCCTCTTACCACATAATAGCGACCACTACGAAAGACGCTATTTTAAGCAACTTTTCTTTCGTTCCAGAGATATCCAAACCCTCTGGATGTGGTATATACCCATCCTTTTTTATGCTCAGTTATCCCTATATAACTGAGCTTTTTTTTGTCTAAAATTACGGACGAATGACTTCACCCGTTAAGGCATTAATGATTCGACTTGGTTGCTGACTTTGCCCTAAGTCACCATTAAGATAGTTTAATTGTGAACCAAAGTATTGGCAGGCATCTTGTAATGAATGAGCAGGTTCCTGCCCACTCGGGTTCGCACTCGTCGATACAATGAAGCCATGAAAAGCATTACATAAAGCGACACATAACGGATGTGTTGTTACTCGTACAGCAACAAGCGGGTGTTCGCCCTTAATCCATGAAGGAATATGTTGATCGGCTGGCAATAGCCAGGTTGTGGCTCTTTCTGATGGTTGATGGTTAGACCAGCAATCAATAATTTCTTGTTGAGTCGTTTGCGGTAATGAAGTCAGTAAATGCTCGACTTGACTAATGTGTCCAGCTAATAAAATGACGCCCTTTTCAATAGGGCGCTGCTTCAATTCAAGAATTTTTTGAAAAGCTTGTTCATTAAATGGATCACAGCCTAATCCCCAGACTGCCTCAGTTGGATATGCCAAAACTTGACCTTGTTGTAAACATTCGGCTGCTTCGGTCACTGAGGTCGTAATCATGGTAATACTTTCCTTTCAATCAAACAGAATCGTTATTGTGCGCCCTAATACTAAGAACGACAACGTAAATACAGCCCTGATTGTTGCATACATAAACCAAGTAGTTCTAGTTCCATCAGTGAAGAGGTCAGTTCAGAAACTGCAACATTATGATGAATAACAAGCTGGTCAATATTCTGGCCTACCCAGTCTAAAGACTGATAAAGGTCAATTAAATGCTCAGGAATTTCTGGGGTATTTACATTAACTTCTTCAGCTTGACTTTGTTGCTGACTTTGCCATTGAGTTGGCAATGCAAGATCTTCAATAATTTGTTCAGGATGGTCGACTAAAATTGCACCTTCACGAATAAGTTGATGGCATCCTTGATGAAACTCACTATAAATATGGCCCGGAATGGCAAATACGGTTTTGCCTTGTTCAGCAGCTTTATTGGCCGTGATGAGTGAGCCACTTTTTAAAGTCGCCTCCACAACTAATACGCCTAAACTCAGACCGCTAACAATTCGGTTTCTACGTGGGAAATGTTGCTGTAATGGCGGTGTCCCCGGTAAAAACTCAGTAATAATGGCGCCGTTCTGAGCCAAAATATGTTCTGCCAGTTTTTTATTTTGAGCTGGATAGGTAGTGTCTAAGCCCGTACCAGTCACTGCGATTGTACGTTGATGGGCGGATGCACCTTGGTGGGCTGCTTCATCAATGCCATAAGCCAGACCACTACTAATAAAAAAGCCCTTTTCACTTAAGTAATAGGCAAAATCATAAGCCACCTGACGACCATGTGGGCTTGGTTTTCTACTACCGACAATCGCGATTTGCGGTTGCAATAAAGCTTGAGCTTGGCCTTTCCCGAAAATAATAGGTGGATGATCTGTATAAGGAAGCAATTGAGTAGGGTAGCCAGAATCATCTGGCGTCAAAATAAAATCAGTATGCTGATGAACTTGTTGTACAAGCTGTTCGAACTGAGCTTGACCTTGAGCGGTTTGAAACTCAGCTACGCGTTTTAAATGATTAGCATGTAGCCCAAGAGAGGGCCATTCTGCTAATCCATGAGGTTGAGTTGCTTTTTCACAGTTTCCAAAATAATCAATAATTTTTTTAAAACTAACTAATGAGTGTTGCACCAAATACCACACTTTAAGCGTGTGGTAATGGTGTGAAGTAAGTTGGGTGAGCATTGTAAAAGGTTACATCCAGCATTAATCGTTAAAGCGAGGTGGCTGAATGCTTGAACCGACTTTAATAGGCAAATCGCTTTCTAGGACATAAGCATAGCTAAGCTGATCAAAAGTTCTAAATACCATCAGACTACCAATCTGTTGACCAGGAAGTTGAATCGCCTCTTTGGTTTTAGGGTCGCGAATCGTCTCGCCTTGTTGGTCAATGTCAAAAACTTGACCTACCTGAACACCTTGCGCTGTACCACGGTCCAAAGTCACGACACTATTTTTTGCAGCTCTACCAATTGAACCCATGACACGAATAATTTTGCCGCCGTCTGTCACTTGTTTTGCATCTACGGGGTAAAACAATGTTGGTAAATTAGCTTGTTCTTCAGGCATAACACGATCGCCACGACGTACTTCACCATCATAGCTATCTGTAAGTTCTAAGGTGGTGATGTCTTTTTCAGTAGACATTGCAACACCCGAAGCAACCTGTGACAGCTCAATGCCTAGACTATGCTTTTTACCTTTACTGTCTGTAAAATAGTAAGGTTCACCTTCGCGATAAACTGCATAGCGTTGACCATGAACTAAGCCTTGTCCTCGTGCATAAATAGTTTGACCTTTTCCTGCAAGTACACGTTGATCAGCTGTACCAACAACATAAGGTGTATTGGTAATTGAGTCAGCTGGTAAAATAGTACTGTTCTCTAACCACTGTTTAATATGTTCAAGTGGAATAACAGGAACACTATTATTTAATGCTTCGACGCGAACTTGTGGTTGCAGGTTTGTGGTTTGACCTGTGTAGCGGCGGATAATACCGACACAGCCGTCGCCTTCGTCTTTACCGACTAGGGGGCGACCATCTAGGCTACATAATAGTAATCGGTCACCCGGATAGATCCAGTGCGGATTTTTTACATGTTGATTACTTGCCCAGATTTCAGGCCAGCGCCATGGTTTATTTAGAAAATGTCCCGAAATATCCCATAGTGTATCCCCGCGTTTTACAATGTACACATTGGGTGCATTGCTTTTAAGAGAAGGTGGATTATGGTTTGGGCTGGCAGCATGAACCTCCGCTACCGTACCAAGCGCAACTCCTGTACAGAGTGCTAAAGCAAGTAAATGCTTTTTTATCCCCAAAGCATGAAATTGAACCATGCCGTCAAAAACCTTTTTCATTATGATAATTCCTAAAAATTATGCGTGCAGATGCGTTATAATAGGCGGCTAACACACAATTTTTCGATGAAGTATTTCCTTCATTTGGTTTTTCAATCAATGGCATAAGTGAGGACGTCAGTATGGCCTTATTACCTATTTTAAGTTTTCCTGATCCCCGTCTTCGTACCATTGCTAAGCCTGTTGAAGAAGTTACTGATGAAATTCGTCAACTTGCAGCAGATATGCTTGAAACCATGTATGCGGCACCAGGTATTGGTTTAGCAGCTTCTCAGGTCGATCGTCATATTCAGCTTATCGTCATAGATTTGTCTGAATCTAAAGATGAACCTTTGGTTTTCATTAACCCCAAAATAACTCCACTGACTGAAGAGACGCAGCCGTACGAAGAAGGCTGTCTATCAGTGCCACAAATATACGACAAAGTTGATCGCCCGTCACGTGTGAAAATCGAGGCAATTAACCTTGAAGGTCAAGCATTTGAGATAGAAGCTGACGGACTTCTCGCTGTTTGTATCCAACATGAAATGGATCACTTAAAAGGCAAATTGTTTGTGGATTATTTGTCGCCACTTAAACGTCAGCGTGCACGCGAAAAAGTCGAAAAGATTGTTCGTCAACGCGAGCGTGAAAAAGTTGCGGTAAAACGTTAAAAGTTTTTCAAACATTATACTGTGGATGTGATTTTTGGTTTTTCGTAGTGGTCTGTTGCTCGCATGTGCAGCAGTGTTTTTACAGATTGCGGTATTTTTACAGCCGCTATTACCGAAGCAATATCAAATTGCTCCGGTCTGTGAAACTATTACCCGTGCTTTGCTTAAACCCAAGGCACAGACGGAAACCATGTCACATGCCATGCATCATTCACATCACGACCACCATATTGAACAAGCACAAGTACCTGAACATCATGACCACCATGATGCAAATCACCAGTGCCAATATTGTACCGTCTATGCCAATCTGGTTTTACCTCCCGAATTTGGCGTAAAAGAGGTACTCGTTCGTATACAAGTTCGCTTAGTCGCCTATCAACAAGCATTTCGACATGTTTATTTTGCGCTACAGCGACTCTTCTTACTCCCACAAGGGCGTGCACCGCCTCTATTTGCATAAATAAAAGCAATTTTTTGTTGGGGTCTTGATTGACTTCAATATCACTTTATTTATGTTTTAGAGCTTATAAAAATGCCACATTCTAAATTTTTACTACAACCTTTATGGGTTGCGATGCTTGCTGTCTCTCATTCGGGTCTAGTGTTTGCCGACTCAGAAAAAAATGATGCCGATACCAACACACTTCACTCATTAGCACTTATTGTTGTTACAGCACAACAAGGTAACGATGCAAATGGCTTGATCGTACATGCAGACCCGAAACAGCCAATTCAGCCAGTACCTGCTACAGATGGGGCAGACTATCTACAAAGTATTATGGGTTTTAACTCAATACAAAGCGGTGGAACCAATGGTGATGTGACATTCCGAGGCATGTTTGGTTCACGCATCAAAATTCTAACGGACGGCACAGAGAACTTAGGTGCATGTCCAAACCGTATGGATGCTCCAACTTCTTATATTTCACCAGAAAGTTATGACCGTATTTCTGTCATTAAAGGTCCACAAACTGTTCAATATGCCAATACAGGTTCGGCAGCTACGGTACTTTTTGAACGTCAACCTGAGAAACTTACCTCTGAAAAACCTTATCGTGGGCAAGCAAGTGTTTTGCTAGGTTCATATGGACGTATTGACCATAATGTTGAGGCGGCAATTGGCGATGAAAAAAAATATATTCGTTTAAATGCCAACCGTTCAGAATCGGATAGTTATCAAGATGGTGATGGTAATACCGTGCCATCAGCATGGAAGAAGTGGAATGCTGATGTAGCGCTTGGCTTTACTCCAGATGAAGATACATGGATTGAACTCACAGGTGGAAAATCTGATGGTGAATCGCTTTATGCTGGACGTTCAATGGACGGATCTCAATTTGCGCGAGAAAGTTTAGGTCTGCGGTTCGAAAAGAAAAATATCACTGATGTCATTAAGAAAATTGAAGGGCAGGTGAACTACAGCTATAACGACCATATTATGGATAACTTTAGCTTGCGCACACCGCCATTAGTTGAAATGAACCATGGTGGTATGACCATGCTCATGCCAAACGCGATGGCAATGGAAGTGACACGTCGTACACTAAACTCGCGCTTAGCCATGACCTCTGAATGGAATAAGTGGAGCCTAATCACAGGTGTAGATTCTCAATTTAATAAACATGGCGGTAGCATGTCATCGCCAAATATGCCTTCAATGAATATTCCATATCGTCAAGATATGCGTTTTCAATCATATGGTGCTTTTGGTGAACTTGGTTATCAATGGAACGATCTCAACAAATTGGTTACAGGTGCACGCTTAGATCGAGTCACAGTTGAAGATGAACGCGCCGATTCTCAGGCAAAAGGCTTTAATACTAAACTTGAAAAGACTTTACCGAGTGCATTCGTTCGCTGGGAAAATCAACATCCTGAACATGACCTAAAAAGCTATATCGGTTTAGGTTATGTAGAGCGTATGCCTGATTATTGGGAGCTTTTCTCGCCTAAACACGGTAATGCTGGCTCAACCAATACGTTTAACGGTGTGAATCCTGAGAAAACATTACAGTTGGATATGGGTTTCCAGCAACAACATGGTGCTTTAAATACATGGGCTTCTGCTTATGCGGGCTTAGTAGATGACTACATTTTAATGAGTTACCACCATCATCCAAGTATGGGAATGGATGGGCATGACATGAGTCATGATATTACTGCGGGTGTTAAAAATGTCGATGCAACCATCGCAGGCGCGGAAGCTGGTATTGGATATCAATTTACCGACCATATTCAGGCAGATTTGAGTGCTATGTATGCGTGGGGTAAAAACACCACAGATGATAAACCACTACCTCAAATTTCACCTTTAGAAGGTCGCTTAAATATTCGCTATGTAGCTGACAAATATAATTTAGGTCTGTTGTGGCGTGCTGTTGCTGAGCAAAACCGTGTGAGTCTACATCAAGGTAATATCGTGGGATATGACCTAAAACCAAGTAAAGGTTTTTCAACCCTTTCTTTAAACGGAAGTTACAACCTTCGTAAAGATATTGATGTATCTGTTGGCATTGACAACGTATTAGATAAAACCTACACCGAACACTTAAATAAAGCGGGAAGTGCAGGCTTTGGATTTGCGAGTGAAGAACAGTTCAATAATATCGGAAGAAATTATTGGGTTCGTATGAGCATGAAGTTTTAATCAGCTTAATGAATTAAATGAACTGAAAGAATTAATTTAAAGAGAGAAATGAAATGACAAATAAATTATCGCCTGAACAATCTTGGTGGGGATGGAAGTTACTTATTGTGGCTTCTATCTTGGCTTTATTATTTATGATCATTTTTTACTGGGCAATCAACAATGAGCCTGACTATATGCCTAGTCAAAAAAATAAGCAGATGATGGAGACACATGAGCAAATGAATCAAGCTGAAATGCATATGCACAGTTCATCAGCTCAATAAGTTTTTTAAAACTTGAAAAAGGAAGTCTGGTTAACAGGCTTCCTTTTTTATTTTTAGGTTTTAAAAATTATTGATGTATTCTCGCTAAGATTTTTGCCTTACTTCGGTTCTGATAAAGCCTATTGCGGATAGAGCATAGGACTTCGAAAAGTACAGCATAAATCCTTTGTAAGTATGAATAATATGCTTTTTACCATGATACGTTGTGAGGTTCAGGGCAATTTTCTTTTATTAGAACAATAATTTAAATCAGAATTAACGAGCATAATACTTGTATATTTAAGTCAAAAATAAATTATTAAAATAATTATTTATATAAAACAATAGTTTAAATTGGTACTTGGTTTAAAAGTAAACGCTCAAGTCATTAATTTTTAATTTTCGCTTGCAAAGGGTTCTTAATCCTCTATAATGCACATCCATCGGCGGTGATGCAGATAGAAACTTGTTGAAAAACAGTTACTTGGAATTGAGTTGGTTGCTTTAAGTAATGAATTTGATGTTAAGTTGGTTTGATAGATAAGTTTTAAAAATATCGAAATTACCTGTTGACTTTTAAGAGATTAAGAGTAATATAGCCGACCTAGCTTGCTGGTGACGAACCAGGAAGAAGATCATTAAGAGAATTGAAGAACAACTTGTGTGG
>NZ_JBIUCQ010000009.1:0-138444 GCF_044538495.1 Acinetobacter sp. ABJ_C4_1
CAATAAATATATTGTATTTAAATATAATAAATTACGCAATTAATTTAATTCTTTCAAACATCAGAATTTTTATTTTTATAAATTTAATCTAGATCAAAAATTTTGGATTTATATAATAAAAAAATAGGCATAAATTTAGATATTTTAAAAAATAAAAAATCTATCTTTTAGTATTGTTAATATATTATTTAGTCATCATAAAAAAAGGAACTCATTTGAGTTCCTTTTTCTTTATAAACCTAGCGTTTTTTCAATATATTCTAGGTTCGGTATATGGTAGCGTCGATCTTGCATTCGCACATATTTAAATACTGTTGGGTGCTGTTCAGCTTCCTGATGCTCATCTATTTCATCGACAATTTCAGAAATACGTAGACGAACCGAGATCGGCATTGTTTTACACATTAATGCGAAACGTTGGCTGATATCTTCCCCTTCAATAACCAATGCTACAGCATATTGATCAGTTTCGTTATGGACTGAGTAGATAGGGAGCTTTACATCATGCCACTCAATATGTTTTACGCCATTTCTTACGTCCATAGCGGATAACACAATATTTTGGGGCAATAGCATAGGTACCTGATCATTACATTCAATGATATAGGCATCAATAAAACCAGTTGAAACCGTAATAAGATGCTGTAGCTCTTGTTGGTCCATATTACCGATCAAAGATGTATTTACACTACCTTTCATGATTTGACCTCGCTTTCAAAAGCTACAAGTAAAGCATCGATATTCTCTAGTAACTCTTCCTCTTGGAAAGGTTTACCCATATATTGACTTACACCTAACGAGAATGCTCGTTCACGATGTTTTTCACCTGTTCTGGATGTAATCATAATAATTGGCATGTATTGATGCATATCATGATGTCGTACAAGATTAAGTACTTCGAAACCATCCATACGAGGCATTTCAATATCAAGTAGCATTAGATCTGGCTTAATATTTTCTAGCTGCTCTATGGCATCCACACCATCTTTAGCCGTAACAACATCGTAGCCTTGGCGTTCAAGTAGTCGAGACGTTACTTTACGTACAGTTACCGAGTCATCGACAATCATAACGAGACGGTGTTCGTCTGATTCACGTTGTCTATATACTGCTTCATTAAGCTGCTTATGACGCGGCGTAGACTGAATTTGTCGCGCAATATTTTGTCCATCTAAAATTAAGCAAACCTGTCCATCACCTAAAATCGTGGCACCTGCAATTGCCCCAATGCTAGCGAACTGTTGACCAATTGGTTTCACTACAATTTGTGCTCGAGAACCAATTAACTGGTCAACAAGCAAAGCCACAGTTTGGCCATTGTTGGCTTTAATCATTAAGACAGGTAATGAATACATCATGCCATTTAGTCGTGGCATTGGTTGATTACCAACAAATTCTGAAAGATAACGTAATGGATAACGTTTATTTTCATATTCAAATAGTTCTTTAGGACTTTCAAAATACTGCTCTAAAGAAGCTGGCGAAACTCGAACAATTCGATCGATTTGAGCAAGTGGAATCGCAAATTGCTGATCTGCTACTTTCACCATTAAGGCATCACTTACAGCTACAGTGGTCGGTACACGAATAGTAAATGTGGTTCCCTTACCGTAAACAGAGTCAACGCTAACATGTCCACCTAAAGCCTTAATATCGCTTTGTACGACATCGAGTCCAACACCACGTCCAGAAATTTGAGTAATCTGTTCTGCAGTACTTAAACCTGGATGGAAGATCAGCTGTAGAATGTCTTGCTGTTCCAAGTCCTGTTCAGGCTTGATCAGACCCGCGAGTAGTGCTTTCTGGCGCACTTTTTCAACATCAATACCTTGTCCATCATCGCTAAAGACAACGACAACATCTGTACCTTGACGTTGAATGTTAAGTTCAATACGCCCTGCTTCCGGTTTATTTGCTTGTTGACGCTGTGCTCGGTCTTCTAAACCATGGTCAATTGCGTTTCTAAGCATATGCTCAAGCGGCGTCACTAAGCGTTCTAAAATGTTACGGTCTAACTCACCTTCTGTATTATTTACAAAAAGCTCAGCAGGTCTGTTCAATGCGGTAGATGTCTGACGCACAATTCGCTGCAAACGCGGTAACAAACGCGAAAATGGAACCAGTCGTGTTCGCATCAAACCTTCTTGAATTTCTGCCTGAATTCGTGACTGTTGTAAGAGCAGACTTTCTGTATCTCTGATCTTATGAGATAACGTATTTTTAAAGTCGACTAAGTCCGATGCAGATTCAGCAAGAGATTTCGATAACTGATTTAAAGATGAATATTGGTCCATCTCTAAAGGGTCAAAGTCGGTATAACGAGAGTGCTCAATACCATGTTTGGCAATAATTTGTGTTTCTAACTCGCCTTCCATTCGACGTAACTGATCGGCAAGTCGTTGAATAGCCAATTCCATTTCAACCAAGGTATGACCAAACTGGCTCAAGTCCATTTCAATTCGTGAACGGTTAATCGAGTTCTCACCAGACAAATCAATCATCTTCTCGATCAAGTCTGCTGAAACACGGATCATTTCATTGTTCTGATCCAGACGTTCTGTTTGCTCCCATACGCCCATCATTGGCGGCGGTTCTGTACCATCACCTTGTATAAAGGTCATCACAGGTTCTGAGCTAAACAAATCAGTTTTCGTTAACTTAGCCGGGATTTGGATATTCGTTTCAAAGAATTGAATATTTTCTAAACTTTGCTGTAATCCATCGAAATGCTGATAGTTGTGCTTGAAAATAGCATCTTTTAGCCATGCAACTGCACTTTCGAGCAAATGGTCATAAATATTTGAGTTGAAGTGATGCAGTGCAAATTGTTCAAATGTATTTTCGAGTTGATAGGCAATGGCGTAGACGGCTTCTAAACCGACCATTCGTGCGCCACCCTTCAAACTATGCACAGCTCTTTGTAATTGAAGCAAGATACTACGGTTTGTACGCTGCTCAAACCATTGTTTCAATAGCACATCAGCCATTTCTAACAATTCAGCAGCTTCTTCTAGGAATGTCTGCTCAACAACTGCAGTAATATCCTGTTCTTCAACTACAGCTTCATTTTCTTGCAATGATGTAACGGATGTTATTGCTTCAACTGGCGTAGCTAGCTCAGTAACAACAGTATCAAATACCTGGTCATGATGAGCTTCTAATTCTGCAAGAACAGGCTCAATTTCTGCTGGCACCTCATCTATTAATACTTCAGATATCAGCTCTTGTTCAGAGAATATCTCACTTTCAGTATCAAGTGCTTCAACCATTGGTACAGGTTGGAAGTTAGAGTTTTTACCCGCTTGTTTTAACGCGTTAATGGTGTAAGGAGCTGCATAATCTAGCTGTTGTTCACGCATGATTTGCAGACGGTCAGCCAAGTCATCTTGGACCAAACGAATAAAATCAATTAGAGGTGAAGTTGCAACTAACTGCTTTTGAATTAAACGCTCATATACACTTTCTAATTCATGGGTAATTGAACCAAGATAAGTCGCCTGAACCATATTTGCTCCCCCTTTCAAGGTATGCAAATAGCGCATTAGATTATTCAGGGCTGCAAAGTTTTCTTGCTCACCGACCCAAATATTGAGATCGGTATCAATTCCCTCAAGTAGCTCATCAGCTTCTTCAAGAAAGATATCTAAAAGGTCAGCATCAAAGTTTCGATTTACCTGTGTAGAGGAAATATACTGGCGATCTTGCTGTACACTCTGGCTTAATACAGTCCAATCAGCAGAGTCTGGTAGACTCTCTACAGTAACAACAGCTTCTAGCTCTGGTTCAATATTAAATAATGGCTCAACAGAAATCGAGTTTTGCTGAGACAGATCATTTTGAATGCTCGGAGTATGTAGCGTATAAAGTTTTAATTCTTCTAGAATACTTTGATGTTGCTTAACAATACCGACTCGCTGACCAGCAGCCAAGGCATCGAACAATTGAATAAGCTGTTGATGCGCTTTTTGATAAATTTCAAAAATATAGTCTGATTGCAATAACACAGGTTTATCAAGCAATACATCATAGCTTTCTTTCAGTTGGCTGGTATATTCATGCAAACCAAGCATGGCTTGAGAGTGTGTATGTTGTAGCAACAGGTCAGCCTGTTCACTTAGACGTTCAAGATAGCTTGGAAATTCATTGCGAATTCCCTTCTCAAAATCTAATTCTGCATCTAGTAGCTCAGAAACATCTAACAGCAATAATTGTGATACCAAACCATGAGACGGCGTTAATGGATCTGTACGATCACCATGTTGCTCAACGTAAGCATCCCATGATTGATTAAACTGCTGTAATCTCGCTTCAAGCTGTTCACTTGAACTACGGTTAGATAGTAGTTCTAAGCTATCTCTAATAAACTCACGATATTGTTGTAATAATAAAATTTCATCTGAGTTAGAAGAAAGCTCTTCTTGCAATAGTATTTTAAATAATTGCTCAACTTTGGTACTGGCGTCAAAAATTGTTTCGACCTGTGCCATTGCAGAACTACCACGTAAAGTATGCAGCGCGCGTATTAAAGCATTATAGCTCTCATACTGGTGTAGCTCTTGATCTAAGAACTGGTGAATTGTAGCTAAATGCTCCTCCGCCTCTTCCATAAACAAGGTCAAAGTTTCATCTAGATTTATTTCAATTCCAGTATGCGCATCTTGAGCGATTGACTCAACTAATGAATCTTGCTCAATATAATCTAGCTCAAGTCCAGTTACTGTTTCAGCAGTAAGCGTATTTGAAAGTTGTAAAAGCTCTTCTAAAGCAGGTTCTAAACTTTGCTGTTGTTGTAGTTGTTGGCCTAATAAAATAAGCGGTCTAAAATCTACTGCATGTGCTCTTTTTTGCTTAAAGTTATCTACTAATTTAAGGAAATAGAACTTAAACACTAACTGAACATAGCTCTGGATAGCTGGAGTCAACTTAATGCTTTGATTGATTACTCGATTGAGCGTATCTTCAACTGTCCAAGCAAGCTCAGCTGAAGATTTAGCACCAATCATTCTTCCAGAACCTTTTAAGGTATGAAAATGGCGGCGAATTTCAGTGAGCGTAGCAGTATTCTCAGACTGCATCCATTCATTTAGCAATGGTTGCAAATCAACAAAAATTTCTTCAATTTCTTCGACGAAAATGTCAAGAAACTCAGCATCTTGTTCAGAATAGCTATCTTCAGGTAGCGTCATTGCTTCAGTTAAAGTTTTTAATATTTCTTTCATAGCAAAGGCTTCTTTTGCTTACCCCCTGAGTGGGGAAAACTACAGAGTCAACACCAGAAAAATAGCTATTTCCCCAATATTTGTCTGGCGCTGCTCATACTTTTAAAAGAATAGCTATTATGAGAATAGCTATTCTCATCCCCCAATTTAGTCAGGTAATTTAAAGTCCGTTACTGACTCACGTAATGACTCCGACATGTTCGCCAATTCAGATACAGAACGAGCAGTATCGAAGGTTGCCGTTGTTGTTTGTGAAGTAATTTCTTGTACAACCGTCATGGTTGCAGCAATGTGACTCGCAGAAGCTGATTGAAGTTTTGCTGCATCAGAAATGCTCGCAATTAAGTTTGCCAAGTCACCCGATACTTTTTGAATTTCGTCGAGTGCAATACCCGCATCTTTCGCCAAGTTAGCACCACGTACAACCTCAGTTGTCGTTTGTTCCATTGAGATAACGGCTTCGTTAGTATCCGTTTGAATCGTTTTAACGAGCGTTTCAATCTGTTTAGTTGCTGAAGCAGAACGTTCCGCAAGACGCTGGACTTCGTCGGCAACCACGGCGAAACCACGACCCGCTTCACCGGCCATAGATGCTTGAATTGCTGCATTTAATGCAAGGATGTTTGTTTGGTCTGCAATATCGTTAATGAGCGATACGATGTTACCAATTTCTTGTGAAGACTCACCCAAACGTTTAATACGTTTTGAGGTTTCCTGAATCTGTTCACGAATGGTATCCATACCCTCAATAGAACGGTTTACGACTTGTGCACCATTAGATGCAATAGATACCGAACGTTGTGCTACGTGGGCAGATTCAGAAGCATTCGCAGATACTTGGTCAATAGACAATGCCATTTCGTTCATTGCTGTTGATGCACCTGCAATTTCTTGTGCTTGGTGCTCAGATGCCTCTGCTAACTGGTTGGTAATATTTTGAGTATCTTGCGTATAGCGAGCAACTTCTTGTGATGTTTCATGAATTCGAGATACCAAGTCTCGTAATTGGTCAATCGCAAAGTTAATCGAGTCGGCAATCGCACCAGTAAAGTCTTCCGATACTGTTGCATATGAACGTAAGTCACCATCTGCAAGATCGGCAATTTCGTCAAGTAAACGTAAAATCGCATTCTGGTTACGATCATATTCTTCTTGTAATGTAGCTACACGTTGTTTATCTGCTTGACTACGAAGAGATAAAAGCTTTAAGACAGCACCAATTAAGCCAAGAAGCGATAATGTAAGTAATGCAACTAACGCAAAAGCCTTCCAACCGTACTGGGTTTGATCTGAAAGATCACCTAATGCAGTTAACATTGCATCAGATTGAGAGAAGATCTCACCAGATGATTGACGTACGTTTACAATCTGGTTGGTATGTTTAAGAACTGAAGTCGCGGCAGATTTTAAAACTTTATCATACTCAGTTTTAATACCTTCTAAAGATTCACGCACTTCAGGGGATTCAACTTTAGCTACGCCTAATTCAGCATTTCCGTTTAGCTGTGCCTCTAAGTACACACCAAAAGTCTCAATATCGACACTAAAGTCATGCGCTGAGTTTTCAGAGTTCTCTGTACCAACGAAAACGGAGTTAATAGAACGCAAAATACGTTCCGCAATAAATACCTGGTTCTTAGCAATTACGACCTGATTACTTGATACTTTTTCGCGAACCATCTTATCAACCATCAAGTTATATTCAGCTTGAATCTCAGGAATAGAATCACTAATCGAGATATTCATATTATATAACTGGTTAATTACGTCCTGTTGCGATGAGATCAAGTCAATGTCATAAGACAAAGATTTCCACAGGCTAGCTACTTTTTTATATTCTTTTGAGGATGTGCCATAAATATTTTCGACATTTTTGATATTTTTGGCGAAAACTTGACGCGATTCAACTAAGTCTTTCATCGCTTGAGGCGAACCAGAAGCTGTTGCTTCCGTAGCCTGTCTAGAAATCGTTTGTGATAATAAACGTAACTCACCCATACTACGGGTTAATTCGTTATGTCGAGGTACACTATAAAATAAATAAGCGAGCGAAGTTGAAGCTAATACTAAACATACAGACGCTACATAAAGGATAGGCTTGGACTTTTTACTTTCCCCAAATAAACTGGCATATTGGTCAATTTGTGACTGGATTTTCGCAACAAAGTTGACATTCGATTTTTCGTTTACACCACGATTGCCACTTTTCTTTTTAAGTTTAAAGCCCATACAGCTTCTCCCCAGAAAAATACGCTGTTTATTAACAGCATAAAAATTAGTTTATAAATTTTGTCGATGCATTCATATAATGTGGGTTTTGCAATAATCGACTAAATAAAAAGACATGCCAGTGCTGATTGTGCTGGTGAAAATAACCTTGGCAATATTCTTTTAAATTTTCCTCCAAGTTTAAACTTTGAGAAAAAAAGCTTTTTTTATTAAAGTGTTGGATCCCCAAGACCTGATCAACAACCAACCCCACATATTGGTCGTGATGGCTAATACATAACACTTTTTGGGCAGCCGAAAATGAACTTCGTTGCCCTGAAATAAAATGTGCCAAGTCTGAAACTGAAAGTAATCTTCCCCGAATATTTGCCAATCCCTTTACCCAACTTTGGGTATTTGGAACAGGTGTATATTTTGGTGGATATATTACTTCTGACACTTCCCCAAGTGGTGCGACGAAGTATTGCCCTCTCATTTCAAAAGCAATTCCTGACCATCGCTCTGCTTCATTTTGGACTGAAGCGTAATTCTTGTTACCTCGTTTAGACAAACGAAGTAACTCGATAAATCCGTTCGCGGCCATACTCGATCCTATAAGACGGGTCTAGATCCCGCCATTTATGTTTTTATGAATGGATGAGTTAATTTAGAAATTGTTTAATTACATCGATCAATTGCTTTTCTTCAATTGGCTTAATCAAGTAATCAAGTGCACCCTGACGTTTGCCCCATACTCGGTCAGTTGCCTGATCTTTAGTACTCACAATAACCACTGGAATATGCTTAGTGTCTTCATCACGAGTAATCTGACGTGTTGCCTGAAAGCCATTTACACCAGGCATTACTACATCCATTAACACTAAGTCAGGCTGTTCTGCTTTTGCCAAAGTTACACCATCTGCACCATTCGATGCTTCAAGTACATCATAGCCATGCTTGGTTAGAATTTCTCTAAAACGATAAGTTTCTGTTGGTGAGTCATCAACAATAAGAATACGTGCCATTTCTTTGCCCTTAAATTACTTAATTATGAACTTACATGATTACGAATCGCATTTAGCAATTCATCTTTGCTAAATGGTTTCGTCAAGTATTCATCTGAACCTACCACACGCCCTTTTGCCTGATCAAATAGACCATCTTTACTAGAGAGCATGATAACGGGAATGTTCTGATAACTTTGAGAGTTCTTAATCAGAGCACAAGTTTGATAACCGTCTAAACGAGGCATCATGATATCTACAAAAACGATATCTGGATTAGCTTCAGCAATTTTAGATAAAGCTTCAAATCCATCGACAGCAGTAATCACTTCACAACCTTCACGTTGCAATAATGTTTCTGCTGTACGGCGAATAGTTTTTGAGTCATCAATAACCATTACTTTCAGATTTTGGAACGCATCTTCCATTTAATCTTCCATCCCCATAACATAAAATATAAATGCAATTTAACTTAAATTTGTTTTTACAGATTTATACGCATTTTTAACATATCTATACTTCTATTTTCAATGAAAGGTTTTTGTCTACTTTCTCATTTATAAACAATAACTTTTAACCTCATCACACTTTCGAAAAAATTATCATTTTTTTTATAATATTAATATTTTTATTCAGTTAAATAATAACTAATATATTTAAGATTAACTATTTAAAAATAAGTGGCTTAGCTTTCTTTTTTGGGGAATTTTATGAATAAGCGGGTGAAATACGCCTTTTATAGGAACTGCTTGTCTGTATTTATAGGCATTGCCTCCTGCGGGGCACTGTTTTTATCTTCCCCAACTTTAGCTGCAAATGATGCTCCTAAAGCTGTCTGGTATCGCTATTATGATCAACATGGCATTGCCAATATCAGCACATCTGTAACCCCAGCTCATATCCGCTATGGATATGAAGCACTCGATCAAAATATGCAGGTCATTAAAAGAAATCATCCCTATAATTCAGAGGCTGATTTAAACCAATCCTCTCAGCGTGCATTATCAGCTCGATACAGAGAAGAAGATAACAAGTTAAAAAAAGCATATAGCAATAGTAAAACTGCGGTGATTAAAAGAGACCAAGCTTTATTGGCCATAAAAAAACAAATGAATTATCAGCAAGAACAACTCAATCAGTTACAACAAGACAAAATTTTATTTAAACGACAGGAAATGGAATATTTTCGTAAAGGTGAAAAAGTTCCTGAAAGGCATAAAACTTTGATTGAAAATAATCTAGTTAACATTTTAAAAGTTAAACAAACACTTGAAATACTTTCAAAAAATTATAACCGCACTAACAAAGAGTATGAAAATATTATCGAACGTTTAAAAAAGCTTGAATAAGCGCACAGCTTTATCAAGAATAGGGGCAAAATAAAATTTGAATTACAGGATGATGCTGTATGCGCACAACGCATCTCACCCCTTCTACTTTTTTTAAATTAAGCTTGATCAGCCTGAGTTTGATTTTGGCTGCATGTCATCAGCAAGAAGCACCAAAAACAACAGCATCTGAACCTAAAAAAATTGAACTCATTCCTCAAGATTTAATTTCTGTAAAACAAGGTTCGCTTGCTGCTCAAACTGCTTTTACAGGAACTATTCGCGCAGTACAGCAAAGTTCTATTCAAGCTCAAGTCAGTGCGACAGCAACATCCGTTAATGCAAATGTAGGTCAAAAAGTACAAAAAGGCCAAGTATTAGTCAGGTTAAATAATCAAGACAATGCTGCACGTTTAGCTCAGGCAGAAGCTAATCTTGCTTCTGCTCAGGCACAAGCAGAGCTCGCACGTAATTTAATGAATCGAAAACAAAGATTACTCAATCAAGGCTTTATTGCCCGTGTGGATTTTGAACAGAGTCAAGTAGATTATAAGGGTCAACTTGAAAGTGTTAGAGCGCAACAAGCCAATGTTGATATTGCTAAAAAAGCTGATCGGGACGGTATCATTACGAGTCCTATTTCAGGTGTGATTACTAAACGACAAGTTGAACCGGGACAGACTGTATCTGTTGGGCAAACACTATTTGAAATCGTTAATCCTGATCAATTAGAAATACAGGCAAAGTTGCCTATTGAGCAACAATCTGCACTAAAAGTCGGTAGTTCTATTCAATATCAGATTCAGGGTAATTCAAAACAATTACATGCCATACTGACTCGAGTCTCACCTGTAGCAGACCAAGATAGTCGTCAAATTGAATTCTTTGCGGCTCCTAAAGAAGCGATTGATTCATTAAGTATCGGTGCATTCATTAATGGCATTATTTTGCAAAGTGATCGCAATCAAGGACAAACCATTCCTTTAGATAGTATTCAAAACCTGCAACAAGATCCTTTCGTATGGGTAATACGCAATCAGACTATTCAAAAGGTCAAGATTCGGGTAATTGAGCAACGTTACAATGAAAACATTGCTTTGGTACAAGGTTTACAAAATACAGATCAGGTAAGTCGTATCCAGTTTGAAGATACTGATATCTATAAAAAAGTGACGCTTACAGCCGAAAAAAATAAATAAGGTAGCAAATAGCTTATGTGGTTTACCCGAATCAGTGTGAAGTACCCCGTTTTTACCATTATGATGATGCTGTGCTTAATGGTACTCGGGTTAGCCTCTTGGAAACGCATGACGGTTGAAGAGTTTCCTAATGTAGATTTCCCATTTGTAGTGGTCACTACGCAATATGCCGGTGCTTCACCTGAAGCGGTTGAGTCTGATATTACCAAAAAACTCGAAGACCAAATCAATACGATTTCGGGCATTAAACAAATTACTTCACGTTCAAGTGAAGGGTCTTCGATGGTGATTGCCGAATTTAATCTTGATACCTCTTCCGCCATTGCTGCCCAAGATGTCCGCGACAAAATTGCTCCAGTTATCGCTCAATTTCGTGATGAAATTGATACGCCGATTGTGCAACGCTACGATCCTTCATCTAGCCCAATTATGTCGGTGGTATTTGAATCGAATACGATGAGTTTGGCTCAATTAAGTTCATATGTAGATAAAAAAATTGTACCTCAGCTTAAAACCGTTTCTGGTGTAGGTAATGTCAATTTACTAGGTGACGCTAAACGTCAAATTCGGATTAAAGTTCATCCTGAACAATTGCAAAGCTACGGTATTGGCATTGATCAGGTTATTAACACGCTAAAAAATGAAAACATAGAAGTCCCTGCGGGAACCTTACAGCAAAAAAATTCTGAACTCGTGGTACAGATTCAATCAAAAGTTATTCATCCTTTTGGCTTTGGTGATTTGGTCATTGCCAATAAAAATGGCTCCCCTATTTTTCTAAAACAAGTGGCAACTGTTGAAGATACTCAAGCCGAACTACAATCCAGTGCTTTTTATAATGGAAGAACAGCCGTCTCTATCGATATTTTGAAAAGTTCAGATGCCAATGTAATTCAAGTCGTCGATAAAACTTACCAAACTTTAGAGAAGCTAAAAGCTCAAATGCCTGCGGGATTAAATTATAAAGTCGTGGCAGACAGCTCCAAAGGGATTCGCGCTTCAATTAAAGATGTAGTTCGTACCATTCTTGAAGGGGCAGGCTTAGCAGTTTTAATTGTTTTACTCTTTTTAGGTTCTTTCCGTTCTACCGTCATTACAGGTTTAACTTTACCCATTACCCTGCTTGGAACATTAACGTTCATTTGGGCTTTTGGTTTTAGTATTAACATGATGACGCTGTTAGCCCTGTCACTGAGTATCGGCCTGTTAATTGATGACGCGATTGTAGTTCGAGAAAATATTGTTAGACATACAGAGCTCGGCAAAGATCATGTCACCGCAGCTTTAGAAGGCACCAAAGAAATTGGGCTAGCAGTACTTGCAACCACGCTTACCATTGTGGCGGTATTTTTACCTGTTGCTTTCATGGGTGGTTTAATTGGCCGTTTCTTCTACCAGTTTGGCGTAACTGTAAGTATAGCTGTTCTCATTTCCATGTTTATCAGTTTTACACTCGACCCAATGCTTTCAGCACACTGGAAAGACCCAGTAAAGAAAAAAGAAAGTCGACTACAACGTTTCTTTAATCATATTTCTAAATTATTAGATGGCCTTACCCATATTTATGAAAAGCTGTTGAAGCTTGCCCTACGCTTTCGTTTCATTACAGTCATTATCGCGATTGCTTCACTCATCGCTGCCTTAGGTTTATCTAAATTGATTGGAACCGAATTTGTACCAGTCCCAGATAAAGGCGAAATTCGTATTCAGTTCGAAACGCCCGTCGATGCTTCTTTAGAATATACCCAAGCCAAACTACATCAAGTCGACCAAATTATTAGGCAATTCCCCGATGTTGTTTCTACCTACGGGGTTGTAAATAGCACAATAGACGCTGGTAAAAACCATGCTGGTTTAGGGGTAACTTTAAAACCAAAACAAGAACGTAGTTCAGACTTAACAACACTCAACAATGAGTTCCGTGATCGTTTGCAAACAGTAGCAGGTATTCATGTTACCTCCGTTGCTGCTGCTCAAGATTCAGTTTCTGGTGGTCAAAAGCCAATCATGATTTCGATTAAAGGGACTGATCTAAATGAGCTACAGAAAATTTCAAATCGTTTTATTGCTGAAATGGGTAAAATTAAAGGTGTGGTCGATTTAGAAAGCTCATTAAAAGAACCGAAACCAACTTTAGGTGTTCATATTAATCGTGTACTGGCAAGTGACTTAGGCTTGTCTGTTTCTCAAGTTGCCAATGCGATTCGTCCATTAATCGCGGGTGATAATGTTACAACATGGGAAGATCGTGACGGCGAAACCTATGATGTTAATATTCGATTAAATGAAAACAAACGCATGCTTCCTCAAGACGTGCAAAACCTATATCTCAACTCAAACAAAACTGGTGCAAATGGACAACCGATATTAGTTCCATTGAGTGCGGTAGCAACAACTGAAGAAAAACTTGGTGCATCACAAATTAATCGACGTGATCTTGAACGAGAAGTACTCATTCAAGCCAATACGTCGGGACGCCCAAGCGGAGATATCGGCAAAGACATCGATAAAATGCAAAAAGCATTTAAGTTGCCTGCCGGTTATACCTTCAATACCCAAGGGGCTAATGCCGATATGGCCGAGTCTGCGGGTTATGCATTAACTGCTATTACGCTTTCCATTGTGTTTATTTATATTGTGTTGGGTTCTCAGTTTAATAGTTTTATTCACCCAGCTGCGATTATGGCATCTTTACCCTTGTCACTGATTGGGGTATTTCTTGCCCTCTTCTTGTTTAGAAGTACCCTAAATCTATTTTCAATTATTGGCATTATTATGCTCATGGGGCTGGTAACCAAAAACGCGATTTTACTTATCGACTTTATTAAAAAGTCTATGGAACATGGGGAAAGTCGTTATGATGCTATTTTACAAGCAGGTAAAACCCGTTTACGCCCAATCTTAATGACCACAAGTGCAATGGTCATGGGTATGGTTCCATTAGCTTTAGGTTTAGGTGAAGGCGGAGAACAAAGTGCACCAATGGCCCATGCTGTTATTGGTGGCGTAATAACCTCTACCCTGTTGACTCTTGTAGTAGTACCCGTCATTTTCACTTATCTGGATGACTTGAAAAACTTTATGCTGCGTCAAACTCGACGATTCATGTCATAATGCAGCAACTATCGTATAATCTGCGTTTTTATAACGCTTAACTTTTTAGGACTTTTTCCATGCGCGCAAGCCGCTTTTTATTTGCAACGTTGAGAGAAACCCCAAACGATGCTGAAGTGATTTCACATCAGCTCATGTTACGTGCGGGGATGATTCGTAAATTGGCATCTGGTTTATATACATGGCTGCCGATGGGAACACGTGTGCTTAAAAAAGTTGATGCGATTGTTCGTGAAGAAATGAATCGCTCAGGTGCTATGGAAGTGTTCATGCCCGTGACTCAACCCGCTAGCTTGTGGGAAGAATCAGGTCGTTATGAACAATACGGCCCTGAATTATTACGCTTCAAAGACCGTCACGACAACCCGTTTGTGCTTGGTCCTACACATGAAGAAGTAATCACGGATTTAGCACGTAACGAGCTAAAAAGTTATAAACAGCTTCCTGTAAATTTCTATCAAATTCAAACCAAATTCCGTGATGAAATTCGTCCACGTTTTGGTGTAATGCGTTCACGCGAGTTCATTATGAAAGATGCATATTCTTTCCATGCAACTCAAGAATCATTACAAGAAACTTATGACGTGATGTACGACACTTATAGCCGTATTTTTACTCGCTTAGGTTTAGATTTCCGCCCAGTACAAGCGGATACTGGCTCGATTGGTGGTTCAGCTTCACATGAGTTCCACGTATTGGCTTCAAGTGGTGAAGATGATATCGCATTTTCAACTGAATCTGATTATGCAGCAAACGTTGAAATGGCTGAGGCTGTTTTAGTAGGTGAACGCGCAGCGCCTACACAAGAATTTAAATTGGTTGAAACGCCAAACCAAAAAACAATTGATGATGTTTGCCAATTCCTAAATGCTGATCCGAAACAATCAGTAAAAGCGTTATTGGTTCAAGGCGTTGCGGATGAAAAAGGTAATGTTCCTGTTGTTGCCCTATTCTTACGTGGCGATCACGAACTGAATGAAATTAAAGCTGAGAAACATCCTTTAGTTGCCGCTCCTCTTACATTTGCAACTGAAGAGCAACTTCAAGCATTTGGTTTAACGGCTGGCTTTACAGGTCCACAAGGTTTAGTCGAAAAAGGTATCACTGTAATTGTTGACCGTGCTGCTTCTGTTCTTTCTGACTTTGTTGCTGGTGCAAATGAAGCTGACAAACACGCTGTCGGCGTAAACTGGGAACGTGATGCCCAAATTACTGAAGTTTTTGATTTGCGTAATGTGGTTGAAGGCGACCCATCTCCAGATGGTAAAGGTACACTACAAATTAAACGCGGTATTGAAGTTGGTCATATTTTCCAGCTTGGTACTAAGTACTCTGAAGCTTTAGGCTGTAAAGTTTTGGGTGAAGATGGCAAACCATTTACAGTAACAATGGGTTGTTACGGTATTGGTGTAACACGTGTAGTTGCAGCTGCAATTGAACAAAACTACGATGACAAAGGTATTATTTGGCCTCAAGCGATTGCACCTTTTGAAATCGCAATTGTTCCAATGAATGCACACAAATCACCTCGTACTCTTGAAGCAGCCGAAGCACTTTATGCTGAACTTCAAGCTCAAGGTTTTGACGTATTACTTGATGATCGTAACGAACGTCCGGGCGTTAAATTCTCTGACCTTGAGTTAATGGGTATTCCACACCGTATCGTGATTGGTGAAAAAGGTCTTGATGCTGGTACTTTTGAATATAAAGGTCGCCGCGATGCTGAAGCGAGCAATTTAACTAAAGAAGAACTTTTAGCTAAATTAGCGCGTTAATAAATACATAAATAAAAAAGCAGCTTTTAGAAGCTGCTTTTTTTACATTTAATTTTACGCCTCAACCGTTAAGTCTTTAATGGTTGCCGAAGATCCATTGGTTTTCACCGATTCAATTCCTTTATCACGTGATGCTTCACTGGCATAGAACTGACTCGTACCAATAATTTGATGATTTGCAGCTTTTAAATTGAAGTAAGGTTTCCCATTTTTTGCAGTTAAACGATCGTATCGCCCATCGTCACCACTATTTTTTTGAACTGACTCAATACCATTGACTGCCGATGCTTTCGCTTTATATAGCTCACTATTTAAAATAATTTCGCCATTACCAGCCTTGAGTACAAAGCGATATTGTCCATCACTCGCTTGTGAAATCTCGTACCATCCTGCCATAAGAACCTCGTTTTTTTGTTGGTGTGGGTATGACTTTCGTTATTATTCTGGACGAAAGTTATTTGTTATTGATGACAATATAAATGAGCTGTGCAACTTTGGGTAGTCTATTTTTTATACATTATCGTAATAAAATTATAAGGATGTTGAAAGTTAAAAAAGGTAGAGGTCTGATAGGCACCTCTACCGAAATGTAATTAAAATTAACAAATTAAGCTTTTTTTACAAATTCAGATTTTAATTTCATCTGACCAATACCATCAATTTTGCAATCAATATTATGGCCATCACTTGCATCTGGAACTAAACGAATTGTTTTTACTTTTGTTCCCACTTTAACAACCGAAGATGAACCTTTAATTTTTAAGTCTTTAATCACAGTGACACTATCGCCATCTGCCAAGACATTACCATTTGCATCTTTAATCACTTCTTGTTCATCAGCAATTGAAGTTTCCCCTTCCTTCCACTCATGTGAGCATTCAGGGCAAATTAATAAGTCGCCGTCTTGATAGGTATATTCTGATTGGCATTTTGGGCAATTTGGTAAAGACATAAAAAAATCTCAAAAAGTATATTATGCGAGATATGACTCATTTTTTAAAGTTTTAAATAAAAGACTTTTACCAAAAAAAAATTTATATATTCATTTCTTCTCTTTCTCTAATAAATAGTCTCTTAAAATAATCGCATGGTTATGCTCCACATCTTTTGCCGAATATAAAAGCGTGACTCTATGCTTGGACACAATGTCTTGTAACTCTTTAACTGCTGGGTTTGTTTCTAGTTCTTTTAAATAGCCCTGTTTGAACTCACTCCAATGCTCTAAGGACTCTGCATGAAACCACTTACGCAGTTCAGTTGAGGGGGCTATTTCTTTTAACCATAAATCTAAATGGGCATTTTCTTTACTTATCCCTCGACTCCATAGCCGATCAACTAATATTCGTTTTCCATCATTGGCACTTACATGTTCATAAATTCTTTTAATGTGTATTTCCATCTCTTTTTCTCACTAGATAGCCTTATTGTTTAGGCCTCATCAACACATTTAATATTTTGTTCTCTTTTAATCGTAATTAAAAAGAAAAAAGTGAGTAGTTCTCTACTCACTTTTTTCTTTAGGATGCCCAAATTTAAAAAGACGATTACTGATCTGGGATTTCGGCTTCTACTAACAGTGTTAATAACGACAAAGACTCCTGCCATCCTAAATAACACGCCTCTACAGGAATAACTTCCGGTATTCCTTCTTGGGTAATATGCACCTCTGTACCTACTAATACACTTTTTAAAGTAATAGTCACCTGCATAGTGCCAGGTAAATTTGAATCATCAAATTGGTCGTTATAACGAATTAATTCATTTGGAATGAGTTCGACATAAGTTCCCCCAAATGAATGTGTTGATCCTGTCGAAAAGTTGGTAAAACTCATTTTGTATGAGCCACCTACATTTGAATCAAAACTATGAACTTTCGCAGTAAAACCGTGGGGCGCCATCCACTTTACTAAAGCATCTGGGTCTAGAAAAGCACGATAAACCCGTTCAGCGGGTGCTTTAAATACACGATGTAATTTTACTGTACCTGTTGCCATTATGTTCTCCTTGTTTTAAGTCCATTTAGGTTATAAAAATTGTGCTTAATAGCTTAAACCGTAGAATTTCTTTTAACGTATATTTTTGGTGTTTTTCCATTTATACCATCAGTTTCTGACAAAACTAAATTACGAAAACTAAGGCTGATTTTTTGATAAAAATGGAGCAAAATAGTCAGCAATCATAAAGAAACATATTGAATTTGAGATTAATCATGAGTCTGCTCGCTTTCTCCTCATATGCATTAAACGGTGTAGATGCACAGAAGTTTTTACAAGGCCAAGTGACTGTAGATACTGAGCGTTTAGCTGAAAATGAAACACGCTATACAGCCATTTGTGATCTTAAAGGCCGTATTCACTTTGGCCTGTGGCTAAAAAAGATTAACGCTGAAAGTTTTGAGATTGTTGTTACTCAAGATCAAGCTGAAGAGTTCGCTAAGCATATTAAAAAATATGGTGCATTTTCAAAAATGACCTTGAATGAACAAGGCACTGTTTTTCCAAAAGTTGTAAATGGACACACTGAGTTCAGTTCTACAGAAACTGATGTTTCCGAATGGCAAAAACAAGCCATCATGACGGGGCAAGCATGGATTGCTCAAGCAACTGAACATGAGTTCCAACCACAAGAATTACGTTTACACCAACGTGAAGGCGTCAATTACGATAAAGGCTGTTATTTAGGTCAGGAAATTGTGGCGCGCCTTTGGTTTAAAGCAAAACCAAAACACTGGTTACATTTAATTCAAGGCACAGGTGAAGCACCTGCTCCAGCAACTCAATTAAATAACGATATTGAAGTGGTAAATAGTACTCAAACCACTGACGGATATATTGCATTGGTTGTTGCGAAACCAGCCGCTTTAGCAGAACTCGGCCTTCAAGTTCTCGATTTGCCGGAAGCTTTAAGTGGTGATGTTGCTAGACCACAATAATTATATTTAGCAAATAAAAAGCCCGTGGATACCCCTACGGGCTTTTTCATAGATACAAAATTCTAATAAATTCATTTAATTAGGGCATCAATTTTTTAATTTTTCTGTGCCATCATAATCGAGGTTGAAATCTAAGAGAAAAAATATGAAAACTAAACTTGCCACACTCATGTTAAGTTTGGCTTTTTTCGGTTCTGCTCATGCTGATGTGAAAACACTTGAACAAAATCTGAAGACAAATTATCCAGATTTACCTGTAAAGGGTGTTTATCAATCACCTGTGCAAGGTATTTATGAAGTATATACAAGCGGTCGTATTGTTTATACCAATCAAGATGCTAAATACTTCTTTGTAGGCAATTTAGTTGATATCAAACAACAAAAGAATATGACAGAAGAACGAATTGCCGAATTGGGTAAAATTGATGTTAAAAGCCTACCACTAAATCAGGCGATTAAATATGTAAAAGGTAAAGGGGAACGTACTCTTTATATTTTCAGTGATCCTGATTGCCCTTACTGCCAACGTCTAGAACAAAACATGGTTGGGGTAGATAACGTAACGGTATATGTATTCTTATACCCACTTACCAGTTTGCACCCAAATGCTGAAAAAGTTTCAAACCAAATCTGGTGTTCAAAGAACCCATCTGAAGCTTGGACCAATTATATGCTTAACCGCAAATTGCCGACTAATAGCAAAAGTTGCTCAAGCCCAATTCAAAAAAATATAGCTTTAGGTCAAAAATTAAATATCGATGGAACACCAACATTGTTCTTGCAAGATGGACAAAGAATCTCAGGTGTACCAAGTGATGCAAAACAAATTGAAGCATTACTTAAGTCAGTAAAATAAGTCTATATGCCACTCTCTTAGCCAGAGTGGCATATCATTTTTCTCCACAGTTTGCTTTATAGACATCGTTTTATATACAAATCGGCTGTTTACTTTCATCCACCACTATTTATGATGAGAAGTTGAGTTGATTCAATACATCGACGGAATGATGTAGCTACGAAGTAAAAGGTTAAAAAGAAATGAAAAAATTACTCATCGCCAGCCTAATCGCCATTTCAAGTTCATCAATCTTTGCGGTAGACAGTACGGCATCTGCGGCAAAAAATGATGTCTTTAAACAGGCAGAACAACTTTATGCAGCAAAAAATTATCCCGCTGCCTTTCAAGAAGTCCAACGCCTTGCACAGACAGGAAATGCTCAAGCGATCTATAACTTAGGCTATATGACGCAAATGGGACAAGGCACTGCCAAAGATAATGCCAAAGCTCTGAAATATTATGAAGATGCCTCGAACAAAGGCTATGCTCAGGCCAGTTATAGACTTGCGCAAATTTATGAAACTGGTGAATTAGGCCTCGCAAAAGATAGTAATAAATTTAGCCAATATGTGCAGAAGGCTTCGAACCAAGGCTCTGATGATGCAACGGTAAAAATTGCGACTATTTTATTTGCCCAGAAAAAGCCTCAGTCTCATCAAATTGCTTTACAAAAGCTAGCGCCTTTGATTAGAAAAGGAAACTACCCTGCTATTCAGGTCAAAGCACTTTATGATATTAGCCAAGGGGTTGAAAATAAAAACCCTCTCATGAAACGCCAAGGCATTGAAGCATTACAAGCGATCGCCCAAAAAGGTTATGCGCCAGCATCTATGGCTTTAGCGACCATGATGGCAAATGGGAATATCATTCCTCAGAACTTGCCTCAAGCAAAACAGATTTTTACTGAACTTGCTAACCAAAATGTTCCTAACGCTAGAGAGTCTTTAGCTTCGGTCGAAAAGATTATTGCTGAGAAGAATAAACAAGCTGCCGCTGCCCCTACACAGCCAGCACCTAAAAAATAGTAAAGAAACAATAGCCCCACATGGGGCTTTTCTTTTACCACCACAAAGCAATAAGCCCACTTACTCCAATAAAACCAATAATGGTGCTTATCATTAAAGGCGTTAATGCCCTTTCATTTAAACCGTATGCTTGCCCAAAAATACCAAAAGCAATTGGCATCGGCAGTGCCGCAATTAATGTTCCAGCATAGAGCATTTCTCGGCTCACATTTGGAGTCACTAAAAAAAGTGAAAATATTACAGTTGGCATGAAAACGACTTTAAACATGGCCAGCAATATACTTTGTAAATTCACGGCGGTAATACCTATACCAACCAAGCTGCCGCCAATAGCAAATAGTGCTAAAGGTGAGGCTGTCCTTCCTAAAAGTTCTAAAGCTTGCCCAAGTTTTGAAGGTAGATGAATGCTGAGCAAAATACAGCTCATTCCAACCAAAATTGCAATAATTACAGGGTTTTTAAGTAAGTTAATAAAAGTCTTTTTAAGAAGCGGTAAAAGTTTCTGTTGTTGATGCAACCCAGCTTCAGCCAAAATGAGCATTAAAGCGACGATTAACAAGTTTTCAATAATTAAAGTTAAAGATATATAGATTGCAGCGTGGCTACCAATGAGCATGGTCAAAATAGCCGTACCCATAAAGCCTGTATTCGACATAGAAGCCCCCATAGAAATGACGGCGCTATGGGTTAGGCTATTTTTAAAAAACTTTCGATAAATGATAAAAGCCAGAGTAAACAAGATTAAAGAGCCGCCACCATAAGCAATAAAATAAGCGGGGTGCCAAATCTCTTGTAAGTTTTTATTGGCTAAAGACTGAATTAAAAATGCAGGAAGAGCAATTTTAATAACAAATGCGCTCAGGGCCCTAATCTGCTCAGGTGTTACCAATTTAATGAGGACACTACAGTACCCCATCAACAACAAAAGTAAGATTGGTAAAATTACCTGAAAAACCACAGAATGTTCCCTCACTCATCTCAAAATAAAAAAACGGGCAAATCTTAATTTGCCCGCTGATAAACTAAAAAGAATCAAAAAGCTGTTTTAAGCCATGTGGCTGACAACGCAAGTACTGAGGGGCAATTTTAACTTTTGCTCCTAGTGTAGCGGCTGCATGCCACGGCCAACGCGGGTCATATAACATAGCACGAGCAAGGCCAATTGCATCCGCTTGCTGATTTTCTAAAATTTGTTCAGCATGTTCTGGCTCGGTAATCAGTCCTACTGCAATCACAGGAATAGACACATGCTTCTTAACCTGTTCTGCAAATGGAACTTGGTAGCCCGCTCCAATGGTAATATTTTGATGTTCATGTAAACCACCGCTAGACACATGAATATAAGCTGCTCCTAGCTGCTCTAAAGCTTTTGATAAACCAACCGTAGATTCAATATCCCACTGTTCGTTACCATCCATCCAGTCAGTTGCAGATAGACGTACTCCTACTGGATAGCCTTCAGGAACCGCGAGTTTAATTGCTTGAAGTACTTCAAGTGTCATACGCATACGGTTTTCTAAAGAACCGCCATATTCGTCAGTACGTTGATTCGCAATTGGCGATAAGAATTGATGTAGCAAGTAACCATGCGCTGCATGTACTTCGATTAGCTCAAAGCCCGCTTCAACTGCACGTTTTGCCGCAGCTGCAAAGTCTTGTTGAACTTGTTTAATTTCATCGATTGTTAATGCATGTGGCGCAGCATCGTGAACTGAAAAAGTACTTGTACTTGGGGCAACTGTTTGCCAACCATGTGGCTGATTTTTTGCAATTTGTCCTTTACCCAACCAAGGCTTTTCAGTCGATGCTTTACGACCAGCATGTGCTAACTGAATTCCAAATGGCATAGGAGAAAGTGTTTTAACTTTCCCCAATAAAGTTTTGATCTGGTCACGTTGCTGGTCATTCCAAAGTCCAAGATCTGCATAACTAATTCGACCTTCCGCTTGTACAGCAGTAGCTTCCACAATACATAGACCAGCTCCAGACAAAGCATAATTTGCCCATTGCTGCTCATGCCAATAAGTAATTTCGCCTTCATCCGTTGCCGAATATTGGCACATTGGGGCAATTACAATTCTATTGACCAGTTGTAGCGAATCAAAATTAACCGTTTCAAATAATTTTGCCATTTTAAATTCCTAGAATTGTTTAATTACACGTAAACCTGCGCTCCAGTTACGCCCATCAGCGGGTTCAAAGTAACGGTCATTACCGTCATTCACAATCACTGAACCTGCATAATTTTTATCAAACAAGTTATCTACACGAGCAAAGCTTTTGACTTTCCAATCGCCTAAATCCCATGCATAACCAATATTTGCTGAAGTTACACTGTAGCTCGGTGCTGCGTCACTGTTGGTATCATTCACGTATACTTTGTCCATATACTGTACTTCTACACCACCATATAGACCGTGCGATGGCTGCCATGCCAAAGAGGCATAAGCTTGGTTTTTAGCAATACCCGGAATCGCATTTCCTGATGGAATTTGAGCAATATTTCCTAAAGCTGGAATATCAGCATCAAAAGTTGCATCTAAATAGGCATAGCTTGCAGTCGCTATTAAATCTCGCCACAACTTTTTGTTCCACGCAAACTCTACCCCTTCACGTAAAGTTTTATCTGCGTTACGGAAGGTAGTACGTCCGTTTGAGCTTCCTGCTGAAACAATGTCATTTTTGGTTTTAGTTTGAAAAACTGCCAAAGTAAAATCACCTAATTGGTTTTGTGATTTTAAACCAGCTTCATAGGTATCACTGGTCGATGGTTTTAAGTCAAAATTAAAACTTGCTTTTGTCGTATCAGTTTGATAAGCCATTTCAGTAAAGGTCGGTGTTTCAAATCCTTTGGCATAACTTACATAGGCCATGAGTTCAGGTAAAATTTGCCAGCTTAAAGCAGCAGAAGGTAAAACTTTATCGTAATCGGTCTTCCCACTATCGTCGCCATTACTTAAATAGTTATCTTTAGATTTGTAATGCACATTGCTATAGCGGACACCCGTATCTAAACGCCATGTGGGTAAGAACTGCCACGAAGCTTGCAAATATGGGTCGATATTCCACAAAGTATTGTCTTCATCACGGCGTAATTTACCTTTGACGCCATAAGAAGGTTGACCATTTACTAAGTTAAAATTTTCATAACCTTTACGGTCTTCATCCATCGCATCGAGTGCAACACCAACACTTACAGTAGTATTTGGAAGTAACTCTTTACCCGTCCAACGGAAATCAGCACCATAATAATTACGTTCGAAATCAATCACGCCACCAGCATGATTAATACTGGCATCTTGTGTCGATTTAGGTATAGATTGATACTGAGTGACTTGTCGATTACCTAAATATGCCATGGCATAGAGTTCATTTTTATCATTAATTGGCTTAGACCATGTCACCCCTGTTTGGGTTTGCTCAATGTCTTTACGGACATTAAATTGCTTTAAAAAAGGCACTTGTTGCTTTGGGTTCGCATTCCACTGGTCATGTGTTAAACCCTGTGGATCATCTGCATTGATTTTGACATAGTTAGTCACCCAGTTGATTTTGCTACCATCATCAAGGTTCCAACTGAGCTTGGCGTTATTTAAGATTTTATCTGCACCGCTATGTTCCCGATAACCATCAGTATCGAAGTAAGATGAACTAATAATATAACTTGGTTCATTCGCACCCTTTGCACCACCTTGTAGTACTAACCCTGCTCGGCTTTTATTGTGGCTACCTCCCGAATAGCTCAGCTCAATTGAGTCTTTGCCTTGTCCTTCTTTAGTAGAAGTTAAAATTGTCCCACCTGATGAGTTTCCATAAAGTGAAGAAAAAGGTCCCGTTAGAACTTCAACATGGTCTAGACTACTTAAATCAATATTAGAGGTTTGGCCTTGCCCATCTGGCATTGTTGCGGGAATACCATCCACATATAGACGAATACCTCGGACACCAAAAGTAGAACGTGCACCAAAACCACGCATAGATAGCTGCAAATCTTGCGCATAATTTTCACGATTACGAATCTGTAAGCTCGGTATACCTTTCACAACTTCAGTTAAATTGACTTGCGAAGAAGTATCAGCTTGAGGTGCATCTATTCGAAAAACCGAAGCAGGTGTTTGTAAGTAAGTCGTATCGGTACGCGTTGCTTCCACATGTAAAGTAGGCAATTTGGCAACGTCTTGGGTTAAGTCTTCTGCCCAAACGAGTGGACTCGAAATGCAGCCCATACTCATCAAAATACAGTAATGAAGTCGGTCTAAGCGTAATAAGGACATGCTTATTTCCTTTATTTATATTGTAGTTATCATAACAAAAAGCGGTGTCTTGTCTGGATATTGAATTTGACCCACATAGTTGTAAATTTAGAACACTATTTCGTTATTTAAAAATTAATTTCTAAATTTTAATTATCGACTTAACGAAGGATGATCTTTCCAGCAATATCGTTCAGGCCAGTCTTTTGCTTCTTCAGCGTAATCAATTCCAATGCGTGGCGTTAAAACAACTTCTGGTTGTGTAGTGGCCGCTTCAATCCATAGCCCAGATTCTTCACCTAGAGTCTGGCCTTTTAAACTACGGTCAATACCCAAATAACGTGTCAGTTTGCCCGGTCCAGCTAAAAGCTTATATTCTTTTTTTGTTGAAGCATTACTTAAAAATACAGACCGAATCATCACTCCTTCAGGCACACCCTCTGTTTGAGTAATAATATTAAGCATTTCATACATGCCATAAATTAAGTAGACGTAAATCGTACCACCATGGCTATACATTACCTCAGTTCGAGCTGTGCGTTTATCATTGTAACTATGGCAAGCTTTATCTTGAATGCCCAAATAAGCTTCTGTTTCACTAATTGTGCAGCGGATGACTTGACCATCAGGCTGTCGCTTACACAATACGCAGCCGATTAAATCATATGCTACTTCCGAAGTTTCTCGTTGAAACCAGCTTAATGGTAAAATATCTGACATAGTATTCTCTGAAATATTACATACCACACGTTATACTTGATTAATCCAGTATATCTGTTAATTCTGCGAGTTGGCATGCCTGAGTTACCCGAAGTCGAAACCACCAAAACCAGTTTATTTCCTCTATTGAATCAAAAAGTTCTAAGTGTTGAAGTACGTAATCCGAGCTTACGCTGGCCTATACCAGACAACATTCAAAAACTTGTTGGGCAACGTCTCATTGGTTTAAATCGACGTTCAAAATATATTTTGGCAGAGTTTGAACAAGATCAAATGCTCTGGCATTTAGGCATGTCAGGAAGCTTTCGTCTGACTGAGCCAAATGATGAACTAAGAAAACATGACCACCTGATTATTCAATTTGAAGATCAGCAGTTACGTTACCATGACCCACGTCGTTTCGGTTGCATCCTTTGGCTTAATCCTGAGACTCAAGGCAAACTCATAGATACTTTGGGGCCTGAACCTCTAAGTACTGACTTTCATGCAGAATATTTAGCTTCTAAGCTCAAGAACAAGTCTGTCGGCATAAAAATTGCACTTATGGATAATCATGTAGTGGTCGGTGTAGGCAATATTTATGCAACTGAAAGCTTATTTAATGTTGGCATTCACCCAGCACAGCCTGCTGGCGATTTAACCATGCAACAAATTGAAAAACTCGTTGTCGAGATTAAACGCATTTTGAAATCGGCAATTGATTTAGGTGGCTCAACGTTACGCGATTACAGTAATGCTATGGGTGAAAATGGTTATTTCCAGCAAACACTTCTTGCTTATGGTCGTGCTGGAGAAATGTGTGTTAACTGTGAAACCACATTAGAAAACTTAAAACTCGGTCAGCGTGCCAGTGTATTTTGCCCACAGTGCCAACCACTTAAAAAGCTGAGAAAGCCTTAATTTTTTGGAGGAAGACAACATGCAAACAGCAATTGTCCGACATATTTTAGTCAAAGATAAAGACTTAGCTGAACAGCTAAAAAAGAAGCTACAAAGTGGTGCAGACTTTGCCAAACTAGCCAAGCAATATTCCACCTGCAATTCAGCTAAACGTGGCGGTGAACTTGGCGAAGTTAAAAAAGGTCAATTAGTACCCGTCATCGACAAAGTTGTCTTTACAGCTGCTGAATGCGTGTTGCAAGGTCCTATTAAAAGCCAGTTTGGCTATCATCTTTTAGAAGTTAAATTCCGAATGGGCAGCTTACGCTGATTCCATTAATTTAATTATGGTTTTCAGAAGCTTGAGCCTGTTCATTCATTTGATATGTCCAGGCTTTAATATATTCACCCGACTCTAGTTTTACATCTGCGATGACACGCTGGTATTGAAAACCTTCGAAGTCATCCAGCATCTGCCAGTTTTCAGCAAGTTTTTCTGTGCTAAACACATAACCATCTATCCAATCGGCTTGCGAATCTAACTCAAGTGCTTTTAAACCCTTGTCTGGACCCCAATCTAGAATATGAATCACGCCTCGTACGCTGGCTTTTATCCAGTGACCATCGATTTGTTCTAAAATATGAGCATTAGCTTGATTCGGACATAAAGTGCCATATACAAATAGCTGATTCATTAATTCTCACCCCTTTAACAATATGCCCAGTTAAAACGAATTGTAAGTTTATCAATATATAGGGCCATACTTAAAATTAAAAAAAAATAATTGATCAATAAAAAACGGCACTCTAGGTACCGTTTTTTATTTCAAATCTGATTAAGCTTGCTTTTTCAACTCATCACGAATTTCACGCAATAGTTGCACGTCTTCAGGAGTTGCAGCTGGAGCTTCTGGCTCATTCTTATCACGGCGAAGTCTATTTAATAATTTCACCATTAAGAACACAACCCAAGCCAAAATAAGGAAGTTAATTAAAATGGTTAGGAAGTTACCGTAGGTCAATACGTTGATACCTGCTTTTTGTAAGGCATCCAAAGATTGTAAATTATTAGGGTTTGCACCTAACACAATAAACTTTTGAGAGAAATCAACACCACCACCAGTAATTACAGTGATAAGCGGCATGATGATATCTTTTACTAAAGAGTCTACGATTTTGCCAAAAGCACCACCAATAATTACACCAATGGCTAAATCCATCATATTGCCTTTAATGGCAAATTCTTTAAATTCTTGAATAATACTCATCTAAACATCTCCAGATGTTGGGGGGAGGAACACATCATATTTTTCTTTTTCAATGGCCTCTTATCCATTTAGATAGTACTCGCCATGATATTGATAATTTAATATTTTTTTCAGAAAAAGAAAGCTATTTCACACTTTGACAACATATTTGTTTACAAGAAAAATATGAATTTAAGCTTATTTTCAGCTTTGTTTGATTTCAATAAAAAACCGCTAAAATTAATTTAGCGGTTTTTCTTTTCATTTAAGAAAAATTATTTATCACGGTTACGTTTACGTTCGTTTTCAGTCAGGTAACGCTTACGGATACGGATTGATTTTGGAGTAACTTCTACTAACTCGTCATCTTCAATGAATTCAAGCGCTTGTTCAAGCGTATATTCAATTGCAGGTACTAAAGTTAAAGCATCATCTGTACCAGATGCACGAACGTTAGTTAATTGTTTCGCTTTAGTTGGGTTTACAACCATATCATCTGAACGAGAGTTAATACCCACGATCATACCTTCGTAAACTTCTAACTGTGGTTTAGCAAACAAACGACCACGGTCTTGTAAGCTGAACAATGCATAGCCCAAGCAAGTACCTTGAACCATAGAAATCAACACACCGTTTTGACGTTTCGCAACAGTACCTTGTTTAACAGGGCCATAATGCGAGAAGCTTGAAGTCATGATCCCTGTACCAGAAGTCATGGTCAAGAATTCAGAACGGAAACCGATAAGACCACGTGAAGGAACAGTCGCTTCAATACGGATACGGCCTTTACCGTCAACTTCCATATTAGTCATTTCGCCTTTACGGTGACCCATTTGTTCCATTACAGCACCTTGATGCTGTTCTTCAACGTCAAACGTTACGTTTTCGTAAGGTTCTTGTCTTTCACCATCAATTTCTTTGATGATTACTTGTGGACGTGATACGCCCATTTCAAAACCTTCACGACGCATGTTTTCAATTAAAACTGAAAGATGAAGTTCACCACGGCCAGATACTTTGAAACGGTCTGGACTGTCAGTATCTTCAACACGTAAAGCTACGTTATGAATTAATTCGCGATCAAGACGTTCACGGATGTTACGTGAAGTTACGAATTTACCTTCTTTACCAGCAAACGGAGAGTTGTTTACTTGGAAAGTCATAGATACTGTAGGTTCATCTACAGATAAAGCTGGTAATGCTTCAACATTTTTCGGATCACAAATCGTGTCAGAAATGTTAAGTGCATCAATACCAGTAATACATACGATGTCACCAGCAGATGCTGAATCTACATCAATACGCTCTAAACCATGGTAACCCATGATTTTTAAAATACGACCGTTACGTGTATTGCCATCTTTGTCAATTACAGTAACAGGAGTGTTTAATTTTACTGAACCACGTTGAATACGACCAACACCGATAACACCTACGAAGCTATTATAGTCAAGTGATGAAATCTGCATTTGGAATGGACCATCAACGTCAACTGCTGGTGGCTCAACGATGTCTACAATCGTTTCGAACAACGGAGTCATGTCTTCTGCAAGTTCTTCAGGAGCTGGACCCGCTACACCACGTAAACCTGATGCATAAACGATTGGGAAATCTAATTGCTCATCAGTTGCACCAAGGTTATCAAACAAATCAAATACTTGATCGATTACCCAGTCTGGACGCGCACTTGGTTTATCAACTTTGTTGATAATAACGATTGGTTTTAAACCACGAGCAAAGGCTTTTTGTGTCACAAAACGAGTTTGTGGCATTGGGCCTTCTTGAGAGTCAACAAGAAGCAATACGCAGTCAACCATCGACATAACACGTTCTACTTCACCACCGAAGTCGGCGTGTCCCGGGGTGTCCACGATGTTGATACGGTAAGTTGTATCAGTACGCTTATCCAACCAAGTAATAGAAGTGTTTTTCGCTAAGATGGTAATACCACGTTCACTTTCAAGCGCATTCGAGTCCATGACACGCTCAATCTCGCCTGCTCGGTCACCGAGAGCACCTGATTGCTGAAGTAGTTTATCGACAAGTGTGGTTTTCCCGTGGTCGACGTGCGCAATAATTGCGATATTACGGAGATTTTTGATATCTGACATGAAAATTAGAAACGCCTGAAATTTGAGGGCAAATTATACAGAAAAACACTACTCTTGAGTAGTGACAGTTTATTGACATTGACAAAAAAATTTCCCAATAGCCTGTATTTCGTTTTGTAAAGATAGGTATCTCGATTAGAATAGCGCCAATTTGCGAAATTGCGGCGTACTTACCCCCATGTCCAATCAACCATCACAAGACCATCTTGACCTCGTTTATGGACTAGATGACCGACCAAAACCCTTCGTGGCTTTTTTGGCAGCTTTTCAACATTTGCTTGCAATTATTGTCCCGATTGTTACACCTGGACTTCTCATTTGTTTAGCTTTAGGCGTTTCACGTACTGAAACTAACATGATTTTATCGATGTCTTTGGTCATTTCAGGAATTGCAACTTTCTTACAATGTAAAAAAGTTGGTCCTTTTGGTGCTGGTCTACTGATTGTCCAAGGTACTAGTTTTAACTTTATTGGTCCGATTATTGGTATTGGTAGTGCAATGGTTGCCGCAGGTACGCCAGTAAATCAGGTTATGGCTGCTATTTTTGGTGTGGTGATTGCAGGTTCATTTATTGAAATGGGTGTTTCACAAATCCTGCCATGGGTAAAAAGACTTATTACTCCCCTCGTGACTGGTATTGTTGTACTTCTGATTGGTTTAACACTTATTAAGGAAGGTCTTATTAGCATGGGTGGTGGTTATCAAGCCATGCATGATCATACTTTTGCAAGTGCAGACAACCTTATTATGTCATGTACCGTACTTGCGATTATTATCGTTCTAAACCGTATTCGTGTAGTTTGGATTAAAAGCTCGGCTATTTTGATTGCTTTGGTTATTGGCTACATTCTTGCTGGTTTCATGGGGTACCTAGATTTTTCTGGTCTAAAAGACGCACCTGTTATTCAAATTCCGACACCAATGCACTTTGGCTTAAGCTTCTCATGGGGCTTATTTATTCCAATGGCATTCATTTATTTGGTGACTTCATTAGAAGCAATTGGTGATGTCACAGCAACCAGTAAACTTTCAAACCAACCTGTAGATGGTCCTCAGTGGATGCAACGCATCAAAGGTGGTGTGTTAGTGAATGGTGCAAACTCTTTACTTGCAGGATTATTTAACACTTTCCCTAGTTCTGTTTTTGCTCAAAATAATGGCGTTATTCAACTCACTGGTGTGGCGAGTCGTTACGTGGGGATCTGGATTGCTGCTTTACTCATTATATTAGGTCTATTCCCTGCTGTAGCTGGTGTTATACAAGCTGTACCACAAGCAGTATTAGGCGGAGCAGTTATGGTGATGTTTGGTGCGGTTGCTGCCTCAGGCATTAACATTCTTTCATCTATTCACTTAGACCGTCGTGCCCTTTTAATTATCGCGATTTCACTTGCACTAGGTTTAGGTGTTGCTCAAGTTCCACAAATTTTGGAACACTTACCAGAATTATTTAAAAATATTTTTAGTTCTGGTGTAGCAACAGGCGGTATTGCGGCATTAATTTTAAATGTTGTACTTCCTGAAACACATAAATAACCCATTTTTAATTTTTTGATTACTGCCCAGTTTCCACTGGGCATTCTTCTTCATGAGAGATGTACATGGATCCTAGAAGTGAAGTGGTATTAAGACAGCAAGACTATTTAAAAGGTAGACTCTTGTTAATTAATGCTCCCAATGATGCTTTGGTAAGTCAATTACCTACTGAGATTGATGCATCAGTCTGGACATGGAATTATTCAGATTACCAAGGTTTTATTAATACAGGCACGACAGCACATTTCTCGGTTGAGTTTCCATCACAAGAATTCGATCAGGCTTTAATTTTTGTTCCAAAATCAAAAGAACTTTTAAACTATATATTACATGTGGTGATGAGCCATCTAAAAACTGACCAATCAGTTTTTTTAGTAGGTGAAAAGAAAGGTGGTATTGAAAGAGCTGCTAAACAACTACAAAGCTTTGGCAAAATACTTAAACTTGATAGCGCTCGACATTGTCAATTATGGCATTTAAAAATTGAGAAAACTGAAAAGATCAAACCTCTTGAGAGTTGGTTAAAAACCTATACAGTTCAAGCAAATGAACAAGAGCTTACCATTTGTGCCCTTCCTGGCGTTTTCAGTCAAAATCACTTAGATATCGGAACCGCTGTTTTACTCCCTTATCTAAATCAAGTGAAATCAGGTAGAATTGCCGACTTCGGGTGTGGCGCGGGAATTATCAGTTGCTATTTGGCAAAAGTAAATTCAAGTAATATTATCCATGCCCTAGATATTGATGCCTTCGCTTTACGGTCAACGGAAATGACTTTTAGTCGAAATGGAATAGGTTCAGACCAGTTGAGATTGCAGCCCGTTACAGGAATTGCAGACGCCCCAACAGAACTTGATGCCATTGTCAGTAACCCTCCCTTTCATCAAGGTATTCATACCAATTACGATGCAAGTGAAGGACTCTGCCAGAACGCTAAAAAACATTTAAAGGCATCAGGTGAGCTATGGATTGTAGCAAACCGTTTTTTAAACTATCCGATCTTAATTGAGAAGCACTTTGGTCAGTGTGAGATTAAAACTGATCTACAAGGCTTTAAGGTGTTATATGCCTGTGCATAACAAACTATGTAAGGAATCTCCATGAGCGAAACACATGCTCCTGAAAAACTCCAGCGAAAGCTTGGGGCTCGTCATCTGAATATGATCGCCATTGGTGGTTCCATTGGTACAGGTCTCTTCCTTGCTTCTGGGTCGACCATTGCAAATGCAGGTCCAGGCGGGGCGTTACTCGCCTACTCTCTCATTGGTATTATGATTTACTTCTTAATGACCAGCTTGGGTGAACTTGCAACTCATACACCGACATCTGGCGCATTCTTCACCTACGGCAGTCGCTATGTGGAAGATGGCTTTGGTTTCGCACTAGGTTGGAACTATTGGTACAACTGGGCAATCACGGTTGCGTTTGAGCTCGTTGCAGTACAGTTTATTATGAAATTCTGGTTTCCAGATATTCCTGGATTTTACTGGAGTGCGCTCTTCCTCGTCATTATTTTTATGATTAATGCGATGAGTGTAAAAGGATTTGGTGAAAGCGAATTCTGGTTCTCAATGGTTAAAGTTATCGCTATTGTTGCCTTCATTATCATTGGTATTGCCATGATTATTAAGGTAATGTTGACACCAGGAGTGGCGACATTCGGCAACTGGACCTACAAAGATGCACCATTTGTAGGTGGTTTACAGGCCATGATTGGGGTTGCCATGATTGCAGGATTCTCATTTCAAGGAACTGAAATGGTGGGTGTTGCTGCGGGTGAATCAAAAGATCCCAAGAAAACAATTCCACTGGCAATTAAACAGATTTTCTGGCGAATTTTATTATTCTATGTGTTGTGTATTTTCATTATCGGCACACTCATTGCCTATGATGATCCAAACCTATTGCAAGCCGCAACAACAGAAAATGTTGCCCTTTCTCCTTTTACCTTACTTTATGAAAAGGTAGGCTTTGCTTTCGCTGCGAGCTTAATGAATGCAGTTATTTTGACTGCTATTTTGTCGGCAGGTAACTCGGGCATGTATTCTTCTACCCGTATGTTATTTGATATGGCTCAGCAAGGTCGTGCACCGAAATGGTTTGCTAAACTCGACAATCGTGGTGTTCCAATGAATGCCTTATATGCGACCACATTTATTGCTGCATTCTGCTTCTTAACAACTTTTATTGGTGAAAAACAAGTCTTTAACTGGCTACTCAATATGTCAGGGATGTGTGGCTTTATTGTCTGGTTAGGTATTGCAATTTCACATTATCGTTTCCGTAAAGGCTATATTGCTCAAGGCTATAAATTAGAAGATTTAGCTTACCGCGCTAAGTTTTTCCCATTTGCACCTTGGTTTGCCTTTATTCTCTGTTCTATCATTATTCTTGGACAAAACTATCAAGCTGTTTTGGGCGGAAAAATTGACTGGATGGGCTTACTTTCCACCTATATCAGCATACCGTTATTCTTAGTAATTTGGCTCGGATATAAATGGAAAAATAAAACTAAATTAATCCCTTACGATCAAATGGATGTAAAACCAGAGCAAGATTAATAGTAAGTTTAAAGAGTCAATTAAAACTATCTAAACGTCAAAAACTTGATCTTTAGTTAAAAACAGGTAAAATGCCGTTCAGATTTTCAACGGCACTTTTTAAAAAAGGAGGACATCATGCCAACACTACAAGGTAAAACACAGTAACGATTTGGCACGATGTCAGCTCACGGACAAGTGTACAAATTTAATTCACTTGTCCGAATGCTCGAATTTAAGACCTAGCATTCGCTAGGTTTTTTTATGCCTATTCGGACAGAAAAATAAGAGAAAAATTATGGGCATACAAAAAATATTAAACGAAGAGGCACTCTATGGTGTCCCTGTTAAAATTTTCACTCAAGATATAGATAGTGAAAGTATCGAACAACTCAAGAACATGGCACAGCTGCAATTTATATATTCACATATTGCTGTTATGCCAGATGTTCACGTAGGAAAAGGTGCGACTGTAGGAAGTGTTATCCCGACTAAACATGCCATTATTCCAGCTGCAGTCGGTGTAGATATTGGCTGTGGAATGAATGCAATTCGTTTGAGCCTAAAAGCTTCACAACTTCCTGATAACTTAAGTCGATTACGTGATGCAATCGAACGAAAAGTACCTGTCGGTTTTGCTTTGCATAAACAGGTCAAAGCTAAAGCGTCGAGTATTATTCCGCTCGAAAAGCGTTTACAACCGATTGTAAAAAAACATCCAGGTCTAGTTCGCATGCTTCGGCAGTTTGATGCAACTTGGCAAAAACAATTAGGCACATTAGGAGGTGGTAATCACTTTATAGAGTTATGTATTGATGAAAATCAAGATGTCTGGATTATGCTGCATTCAGGTAGCCGAGGTCTGGGTAACGTCATTGGTACTTATTTTATTGAGCTCGCCAAGAAAGAAGCACAACATCGCTTTGGACATGTACCTGATAAAGACTTAAGTTATTTTGCTGAAGGCTCAAACAGTTTTAATGATTATGTAGAAGCGGTGGAATGGGCACAAGAATATGCTTTTGAAAATCGCAAAGAAATGATGCGATTAGTTTTAGAGGCAATTCGACCTCTTCTACCTTCGTTTCAAATGACAAAAGAAGCAATTAATTGTCATCATAATTATGTGAGTCGAGAAACCCATTTTGGTGAAAATCTTTTAGTTACCAGAAAAGGAGCGATTAGAGCAGGTTTAGATGAGTTAGGAATTATTCCAGGTTCTATGGGAGCACGTTCTTATATTGTTAGAGGAAAAGCTAACCCTGAATCTTTTTGCTCTTGTTCTCACGGCGCTGGACGTAAAATGAGCCGAAGCAAAGCTAAGATTCTGTTTAACCAACAAGACTTAATTGAGCAAACGCAAGGTATTGAATGTCGCAAAGACAGTGGCGTTGTCGATGAGATCCCAAGTGCTTATAAAGACATAGATGAGGTTATGGCAAATCAATCAGATCTTATTGAAGTCGTCCATACACTTAAACAAGTTTTATGTATTAAAGGTTAAAACATGAAAATTAAAGAAATGCCAAAAATTAAGGTTCGTAATCACGTAGCCCTGTCACCTTTACTTCAAAAAGGTGGTATGCATGAGACAGAAAAGCCTCGTGCACAACATCGTAGAGAACGACAAGACACCAAACAACAGTTAAGAAAAGGTGTTTGGTAAAAACTTATCTATAAATAATTAACTGAATAAATGTCATCAAGGAGATATACAAATGAAAAAATATTTTAAAAATCCCAATAAAAAAAGCGACTCTAACGAGTCGCTTTTTTACTGTTCAGAAACTCAAATTATTGAGCTTGTTGACCAGGTTGAACTACTACAGTACGGCTACCAGTGATTGTCGCAAATACACGACGGTTCATAGCACGACCTTCTTTAGTTTTGTTGTCAGCAATCGGTTGATCCCAAGCGAAACCTTGAGTAGACAAACGAGAAGCGTCAACGTTGTATTCGTTTACAAGAGCTGATTTAACAGAGTTAGCACGAGCTAAAGATAAACGTTCGTTCAACTTACGTGGACCAGTGTTATCTGTGTGACCTTCAATACGTGCAGTAGCGTTAGGGTATTCAGTTAACTTCTCAGCAACTTTAGCGATTTCTGGCTTGTATTGGTCTTTGATGTTTGACTTGTTAGTATCAAAGAACACACGAAGTTCCATGTTAAGGTCTTCAGTTAACTCTTGTGGTTGTGGAGCAACTGGAGTTGGTTCAACTGGAGCAACTTCTACTACAGGAGCAGCAGGCTTCAAGTGACCACCAAGAACTACGTTTAAACCAGCAAGAGCTGTATAGTTCCAGAATTGTTCGTCAAAGTTATAAGTACCACGAGCTTCTGTACGAAGAGATAAAGCATCGTTTAAGCGATAGAAAGCACCGATACCAGCGTTACCTAAAGTACCTTCTTCACTAGTATGGTAACCAAGATCAGGAATATCGTATTTGTAGTGACCAGCACCTAACAATACGTATGGCTTGAATTTGCTGTCATAGTTTTTAGTAATTAAATCAGAAGTAACATAGAAGTTACCATTGATTTGTTTTTGTTTGTATTCAGCATTTGGAGCACCAGCAATACCGTTTACATCACCTTTAACTTGGTTATATTCAGCTTCAAAACCTAACCATGGTGTTAACTCAATACCTAAAGCTGCTCCAACGAATAAATCGTCTTGTAGCTCAGGACTGTTTGTTAAACTACCTTTGTCACCACCGTTATTGTGTTGGCTGTCTTGGAAAGTGTAACCAAGCAATAATGGAGTAACAGTTACGCCAGCATTAGCAGCAGCTAATGGAGCAGCAACCAGCATAGTAGCAAGTGCAATACGACTCAATTTCATGGATATCCTCCAGAGATAACAATTGTTGTTCAAGCTCAGCCTAAATTTATTGGCCCCTGAGATATTTTTACCCCAGTATTATTTTTAAGCTATTCACATTTGAATCATACAAACACTTGATAAACTTTCCAAGTGCTTGATAATTTTAATCAAGTAAATTATTGACAAAATTACTTACAATTTCCGTTGTAATTCGGTAATTTTTTACTCAACTAGCAAATATGAACGACTTCTTTGTTTCGCTTGCGGTGATTTTACCAGTATTCTAGTCAACTGATAACCCTTATTTAATTTTGTGTTTCCTTATTATAAAAAATAATATAAATCATTGTCAGAAAACATAAAATTGCTCTATTTATACATATATTAAGGTTTCTTAATGTTTAGATCTCCTGGTTTTACTATAGTTGAGCTCTCTATAACCCTCGTAATTCTTGTGATTATGTCAGTTATAGCCATTCCTTTATACCATCAATTTATGGCATCTGCAGAATTAAAAAATACGCCGCGTGTACTCACAATTCACATACAAAAAGCCAAGTCTGACGCAATTACTAAGCATAAGAACATTGTTATTTGCCCAAGTTCCGATCAATTGGTTTGTAATACGAACTGGAATAACCGCCTAATCAGCTTTGTAGATAACAACCGCAACCTACAACATGATTTAAATGAAGAATTATTAACTTCTATAGATCTTAACCATACTTATGGCTCTATGAAATTACAACGTTTTGGTAAAAAACAAAATAGTATTGTTTTTCAAGGTAGCTCGGGACTACCAATCGAGTCTAATGGTAGTTTTATTTATTGTTCTTATGATCAGCTTAAAAATTTTAAATTAGTTCTTAGCAAAATGGGACATGTACGCTTAGAAGAACTTCAAAATTGTTAGAACTCTACAGTCTAATACAGAATCCAAGCCATCCCCCATTTTGCAATATACTGCTTAAGTTTTAATGTTTTCTTAATTTGAGATAAAGAACAATCGGAGATTACAACAATGACTGACATCGTAATTGTTAATGGTGCTCGTACTGCTATGGGTGGTTTTCAAGGATCACTATCTGGTCTCACTGCTCCAGAATTAGGTGCAGTAACAATTAAAGAAGCAATCGCACGAGCAGGTTTGCAGCCTACTGATGTCGAAGAAGTCATTATGGGTTGTGTACTACCTGCTGGTCTAAAGCAAGGTCCAGCACGTCAAGCGATGCGTAAAGCCGGCTTACCAGATTCTACAGGTGCAGTAACAATTAATAAGCTTTGTGGTTCAGGCATGAAAGCTGTTATGCAAGCCGCTGATATGATCAAAGCAGGTAGTGCTGAAGTTGTCGTTGCTGGCGGTATGGAGTCAATGACAAACGCACCTTATGTTTTACCAAAAGCACGTGCCGGATACCGTATGGGTCATGGCGAAATTAAAGACCATATGTTTTTTGATGGTTTGGAAGATGCTGAAACCGGTCGTTTAATGGGTTCTTTTGCTCAAGATATGGCAAATACTCGTGGCTATACTCGTGAGCAAATGGATGACTTTGCAATTCGCTCTTTAAAACGTGCTCAAACTGCAATTACTGAAGGCTATTTCAAAGATGAAATCGTCCCAGTTACCGTGTCTACACGTAAAGGTGATGTCATTGTTGACCAAGATGAACAACCTTTAAACGCAAAAATTGATAAGATTCCTTCGCTTAAACCAGCCTTTGCAAAAGATGGAACAATCACCGCAGCAAATGCGAGTTCTATTTCTGACGGTGCTTCTGCACTGGTGTTAACATCAAGTGAAGTTGCAGCGCAACGTGGCTTACAACCACTTGCTAAAATTGTCGCGACAGCTTCAAACTCTCAGCACCCTTCAGAATTTACCATCGCTCCTGTTGGCGCTATTGAAAAAGTACTTAAAAAAGCTGGATGGAATGCTCAGGACGTTGACCTTTGGGAAATTAATGAAGCATTTGCTATGGTTACCATGTGCCCAATTGATGATTTCAAACTTGATGCAGAGAAAGTCAATATTCACGGTGGTGCATGTGCACTTGGCCATCCAGTAGGTTCTACGGGTTCACGTATTATTCTTACGCTTATTCATGCACTCAAACGTACTGGCGGTAAAAAAGGTGTTGCTGCACTTTGTATTGGTGGCGGTGAAGCAACAGCTGTTGCCATTGAACTTATTTAATTCAATTGCCCTATTTAGGAATCCCACTTCGGTGGGATTTTTTATGAAAAATTTACAAAAAAAGACCCACAAAATCACTTTTAAGTTTTAACTTATTCCTTTAAACGAAAACAACAATGGACAATAACAATGCAACTCAATCACTATCTCAATTTCCAAGGTCAGGCAGAGCAAGCCTTTAATTTTTATAAATCGGTCTTTGGTGGTGAATTTGCTATGCTGAGCCGTTATAGCGATATGCCACCTAACGAGGGTGTGACCTTATCGGAAGCCGAAAAAAATTTAGTGCTGCATGTTTCTTTACCGATTAATGAATACACAGTACTCATGGCATCAGATACTATCGATCAGTTCTGCACGCCAAATAGTGTATTTACTAAAGGTAATAATCATTACATCGCAATCAACCTTGAAAAAGATGAGCAAGAAAAAGCGAAACAGCTGTTTGATGCTCTATCTGTAAATGGTCAAATCGAAATGCCGTTAGAAAAAACGTTCTGGGGCGCATTGTACGGTGCATTTACTGATCAATTTGGCATAAAGTGGATGGTTAACTGCCAGCTTGATACATAATATTTTTAATATCTGGCCCTTATAGAGATACTTATTATTTCTATAAGGGTTTTAAACATTAATATTAGAATATTTCGTAATAATCATTAAACCAACTGTAATAAAACCTATCCCTACCCATCCAGCCACATCAATATTCTGCCCAAGAAAAATCTTTGCTAGAAAGGCAGTCGCCAACACGCCCACTCCGGACCACAATACATATAAAATTCCCGCCTGCATATATTTCAAAGCAATAGCAGCACATGCAAAAGACACAATATATAAAATCAGCGCAATCGCCTGAGCAGTTTTATTAACTAATCCATTGCCTTTAGCAGAATAAAATGTTGAGAGCACATCTGTCGCAATAGCAAATATTAACCACCAAGCACCGGGATTTATTTTTGAAATTAAGCCTAACATTCTTATTCTTCATTTATTAAAAGGTATTTATAAAAAAAGCTGAACCTGAGTTCAGCCTTTATATTTAAAACGATTTAAGCACCAGTTTGATAACTTGCTTGCGGTACAGCTGTTGAAGCTTGATACGGGTTGGTAAAATCTTGCAAACCTGCCGCAGCTTCTTGTACATCTTTGCCTTCTTTCACGACAAAACTGTCAAAACCAGAACGTTTTAAGTAGTTTAAAACATCCTTAAACACATCACCTGTTGCACGTAGTTCACCTTGGAAACCTTGACGGCGTAATAGTGCAGCGAATGAATAACCACGACCATCACCAAAGCCTGCAAACTCAATGAAGATTGCATCAAGTTCATTTAATGGAAATGTATGATCTTCAGGTGAATCATTTACAGTTACATACAAAGCTTTTTTGCCTTGAACGTTAGCTAACTGGTCTAGTTGAGCTGTTGTTACCACAACATCACCTTGGGGAACCACACCATCTTCAGCAATGATTTGATAAGTATTGTCTGCAATCGTGCCGTCTTTATAAAGCACAGGTAGAGCTGTATTAAGCATATGCACGCTCCTTAAATGGTTGAATTCCTACACGGCGATATGTATCTACAAAACGCTCACCTTCTGTACGTAAATCAAGATAAGTATTCAATACTTCTTCGATAACATCTGGCACAGCATCTGCTGCAAATGATGGCCCTAAGATGTCACCGATCGATGCATCATGGTCTGAATTACCACCTAATGTAATTTGGTAGAACTCAGCGCCTTTTTTATCTACACCTAAAATACCGATGTTACCTACATGGTGGTGACCACAAGCATTCATACAACCAGAAATATTTAGATCTAAATGACCAAGATCATAAACTTTGTCTAAATCATCAAAACGACGTGTAATCGCTTCAGCAATAGGAATTGATTTCGCATTTGCAAGTGAGCAGAAATCACCGCCCGGGCAACTAATGATATCGGTAATAAAACCAATATGTGCACGCGCCATATTTTGTTGTTCAAGCGCTTGCCACACATCAAACAAATCTTTTTGAGGCACATCTGCCAAGGCAATGTTTTGTTCGTGAGTGGTACGAAGTTCACCGAATGTATATTTATCTGCAAGATCTGCAATAAAGTTCATTTCTTCAGTGGTCATATCACCTGGTGCAATACCTGCACGTTTTAGAGAAATCGTAACAATCCGATAGCCCTTCACTTTATGCGCATGCGTGTTGATATTGAACCATTGTTTGAATTTTGGATGCTCAGCAAATAAAGCGGTAAAGTCTTCATCTGCCAAATCTTGATAATCAAATGGAGTGAACTCTTCATCCAGTTTTTTCAAGATTTCTGGCTGAATTTTCAATGCTTCACGTGTATGTTCAAATTCAGCTTCAACTTTCTGAGCAAATACTTCAGGTGTTAATGCTTTAACTAGAATTTTAATACGCGCTTTGTATTTATTGTCACGACGGCCATGCAAGTTATAAACACGTAAAACCGCTTCTAAGTAAGCAATTAAATCTTCACGTGGTAAAAACTCACGAATAACGCTACCAATGATTGGGGTACGGCCTAAACCACCACCAGCCATAATTTTATAGCCAATTTCACCCGCTTCATTACGCACGATATAAACACCAATATCGTGGAATGCAGTTGCTGCACGGTCTTTTTCTTCAAGCGCAGAAACTGCGATTTTGAATTTACGTGGCAAGAATGCAAATTCAGGGTGGAATGTACTCCACTGACGAATCAATTCACATGTTGGGCGTGGGTCTGCAATTTCACCAGCAACCACACCCGCATATTGGTCAGTTGTCGTGTTACGAATACAGTTACCACTGGTTTGAATAGCATGCATTTGTACAGTTGCAAGTTCTGCCAAAATATCTGGCACATCTTCAAGTGCAGGCCAGTTCAACTGGATGTTTTGACGTGTAGATACGTGTGCATAACCACGGTCATACTTTGTTGAAACTTCAGCAACTTTACGTAATTGTTTAGAATTCATTAAGCCATACGGCACGGCAATACGCAGCATAGGCGCATAACGTTGCACATATAAACCATTTTGCAAACGTAATGGACGATATTCATCTTCAGAAAGTTTGCCAGCTAAATAGCGTTCAGTCTGATCACGGAACTGAGCAACTCGTTCATTAACCAGCTGCTGGTCGAAATCGGTATATAAATACATGGCGTATGGCTAGTAGATTCATTATTAAGGCGGATAGCATAGCGAGCTTTTATTCATCAATAAAATGCTTTTTTTGCATATTTAATAACGATTTTATTGATAAGCTTATATAAATCGACATAAAAAAAGCCCAGATCAATCTGGGCTTTTTTTATAGCAAAAGTTTATTTGTTATCTGGCAATGCATAAGCCACTAAATAGTCGCCCATTTTTGTACCAAATGAACCATGACCACCGGCCATGATCACAACATATTGCTTACCATTGATTTCATAAGTCATTGGTGTTGCTTGTCCACCTGCTGGTAAACGCGCTTCCCAAAGTTTCTTACCATTCGTAACGTTAAAGGCACGGATGTAGTTATCTTGAGTTGCGCCAACAAACATGACATTACCTGCGGTTGAAATTGAACCACCTAAACCAGGAACACCAATTTTCACAGCTGGTAATTGGAACAGTTTTGGCAAGCTATCACGGATAGTACCAATACGTTTTTTCCATACAACCTGATGCGTTTTCAAATCTACGCCAGCAACATAACCCCAAGCTGGTTGTTTACAAGGTAAACCAAGCGGAGATAAGAATGCGCTGATTTCGACACCATAAGGTACACCATACATTGGTTGTACACCCTGCTCAGTTCCCGCACCTTTTGCAGTTTCTGCACGGTTTGGATCAGCAGGAATTAAACGGCTTACGAATGGCAGACCAATCGGGTTCATTACAGCAACTTGACGGTCAGGGTTAACCGACATGCCGCCCCATTCAAACACACCTAAGTTACCAGGGAAAACTAAAGTACCGTTTTCAGATGGTGGTGTATAAATACCATCGTAATTTAGACGTTTGAAAGATACACGACACATGAGCTGATCAAGCATTGTGGCACCCCACATGTCTTTATCAGTCAATTTGTCTTGTGGCGCCAAGTTCAAGTCAGAGAATGGCTGAGTTTTTGAATAATGCTCGCCTTTGGTTTGTGGTCCGCGTTTCACTGTTTGTGGAACTGGTTTTTCAGTTACAGGAACAATTGGCTGACCATTACGACGGTCAAGAACAAAGGCATTACCTGTTTTAGTCAATACATAGATTGCCGGAACAGTTTTACCTGTTTTGTCTTTAATATCTGCCAAAGATGGTTGAGAGGGTACGTCCATATCCCACAAATCGTGATGAGTGGTCTGGAAGTTCCATATTAATTTACCAGTTGAAGCATTAATCGCTAACATTGAGTTCGCATAACGTTCTTTCAACTCAGTACGGTCACCACCCCAGATATCTGGAGTACCTACACCTGTTGGAACATAAACAATATCAAGTTTGGCATCGTATGCTAAAGGTGCCCAAGCATTTGGCGAGTTATGAACAAAGGTCGTACCTTCGCCTGGCATTGCATTTGGATCTGCTGCACCCGTATCGAATGCCCAAAGAAGCTTACCAGTGTTAACATCGTAGCCACGAATTACACCTGATGGCTCTTTACTTGAATAGTTGTCTGTTACAGAACCTGCAATTACGACAGTTGAACCTGTCACAACACCAGGAGATGTTGGGTTATAACCACCTGGATAAGCATATGGCATGAATTTTTGTAAATTCACCTCACCATTTTCACCAAAGTCAGTACATGCTTTACCAGTATCAGCATTCACAGCAACTAAACGTCCATCGTTGACTGGTACAAATACCTTACGTGGACATTGTGTAGAGCTAGATTTCTTGCTTTGAAGACTCGTTGCAAACTCAGTTGTATTGTTTGCATCGTAGTACATTACACCACGACAAGTTAAATGCTGGAACGATTTATCCGTCTTAAGCTTCGGATCAAAACGCCATTTTTCTTTACCAGTCGCTGGATCAATCGCAATTAACTGTTGATGAGCCGTACAGATAAACATGTTATTACCAATTTTAATTGGCGTAACCTGATTGGTTGTTTCACCCGAATCATTATCTGTTTTGAAATCACCAGTACGTAATGTCCAAGCCACTTTCAAGTCTTTGACGTTTTTGTCATTAATCTGTTTGAGTGGAGAATAACGCTCACCAGCTTGAGTACGACCATAAGCCGGCCAGTCACTCTCTGCTACACCAGGAACGGCTTGAGCAGTTTCTGGTTGAGGTGTTTTGATCTCACCATTAATTTCTTGCGGATCGTTGAAGATAGAATAAACCATCAACACGATTGCAATCGCTAAAGTTGAAGATAAGGCAACTTTACTTGATCCAAGGTTGTTGATTCCACGAGTCACAGCCGGAACCAATAACCATAAACCAAGAATACCTAAAATATCTAAACGTGGTGCAAGCGCCCAAAAGTCTGTTCCAACTTCCCAGACACTCCAGATAATGGTACCTAGCATTAATGCGGCATACACCCACAAAGCAGTTGAAGCGCGCTTGTAGAGTTGCCATGTAACAATGAGAAGCAAGACTCCAGCTACAATGTAGTAAATTGAACCGCCTAGTGTAGCGAGCCAAATACCTCCAATTAGCAGGAATAACGCCAATAACCCAATAATGATTACGGTAAAAGTCGTTAAACCTGATCTTGAAGAAGGTTGATTCATAAACCACCTCTTATCAATCATCATTTTTATCGGAAAGATGTGCCAAAAACCTTATAGAGAAATGGCATCACCAATACATCTAAAACAAAATTCAGGCATAAAGAAAAAAACGGAAGGTCTGGATACTTCAATCAATGATTTAGCCCTCGACAATCCGTTTTTCGGAATAATTACTTAGAATACGGTTGAGAATTTAATACCGCCTACCCAAGTGTTATCACCATTTTTTAATGCACCAACATGACGAACATATTGCACATTTGGACGAATAGTTAGCCAGTTAGTGGCATGAATACCGTAGTAAAGCTCGGTATTGTATTCAGTGTCATATTCTTTGGCTTGAATATCGCTCCAGTCATCATTGATATGAATACGAGCAACGCCAAGTGCCAACTCATCTTGAGGACGTTGATTGAGCAAACCTTTATAGACCAAGCCTACATTTTGCATGTTGTCGACTTTGTTGGTATCTGAGTCATGGAAAGTCAGGTTCACAAAACCTGTTAAACCACGATCAGTTTGATCAGCTGGCTGGAATAATTTTTGTTTTGCAGTTACCCAAACACCCTGCTTATGAGATGTTTTGGTTGGATTAGTAATTTCTTCTGCATCAGCGGTGCTGTAGTAATAACCTAGACGGTATTCACCAGCCATGCTTTGCGCACCCAATTTAGGTGACCAAACTACTTCTGCTGGAATAATTGCACCGTGAGAACCGTCTGTGCTTAGGTTAAAACCTTTGCCTCGTTCCAAGTTTTCTGGGTTATATTCATATACACCCACTTGCGTATATAAATCAGGTTGCAAGTTATATTTAACACGCATTGCCCATTGGCTAACTGGCCAGTTATACCATTGGTCACCAACCCAGTTACCCACTTGTGAACCACAAAGCGCCAAGTTCTGGAAATCACAGTCAAAACTATTAAAGTCTTCACCTTCACCAAAACGACCAACTTTAACGTCTAACTTCTGATCAAGGAATTTTTTCTTAATCCACAAGTCTGTTAAACGCCAAGTTTGCTCACGCCCCCACACTTCTTGCACAGAACTAATGTGCCCAGCTAAAGCTGGAGAATGTTCAGAAAGCGATTGCCCATCACGATAAGTTAATGTGATTTGAGCTTCTGTATCTTGCCACCCTAAAATTTTACCTAGGTCCAAATGCGAACCTAAAGCGAGTTGCCCTGTATAAGCACTACCATGCGAAGATGTATTCTTTGAATCTAAAATACCGGCATATTCACCGGTATATCCAAAAGAAAAATCATAACCTTGTGCTTGCAACGCTGTGCGTTGCCCGTTCCAATCACCCAACATCCAAGAACTATTTGGGTCAAATGCAGCAGCAGCTTGTGCATGCTGAACAAAAAGAGTAATTGATAAAACGGATAAACAGGAAACCATCAAAGATTTATGCGTTTTCATGTTTACGTACCTTTTATGTCTTTGTTTATAAAGGTTACGCTAATTTTATGTAAAGAAATTATTCAAAATGTTAATCAATTGATTAATCAGATAATAATCTTAATACACACTGTATAAGAAATAGCCCCAAGACATTACCACTGTCCCTCGCCAAGCTTTTGACCTACAAAGGAATATCGCATTTGTGAACGTGAAAACTTTATTGGGCATGCTATCTGCGGTTCTGTATCAGCCGTATTATTTTGCAAAGGAACATTCACAATCCATCCACGTTGTTGTGCTAACGGCGAGTTTAAAGCCTCACTCAAACTCAATACTGGCTCTACACAAACATCGAGATTTGCAAAAATTTCATGCCATTCTTTAAATGTTTTGCTTTTAATTTTTTCTTGAATAGCTTGCTTAACTTCTTGTCGATCTTCGGCATCTAATGACGCGCCTTTTTGCAACAGCACGGGTAAATCTAATGCAGCAGACAACCCAGCCATAAATTGTGGCTCAAGACTACCAATAGAAAGATAACGACCATCTTGAGTCATATAATAGTCATAGAAAATACCGCCATTGAGCATACCCTGCTCTGGTGCCTGTTCAACTTGACCTGCAAGTGTGGCTGATGCTGCCATGCTATTTAGACTTGCAACGCAGTCGGTCATGGAAATATCAATGTACTGCCCCATTCCGCTACGCCCGCGTTCGACCACTGCAGCTAAAATCGAAATGACCGCATGAAGTGAACCACCTGCGATATCGGCAACCTGAATGCCAAGCGGTGGTGGACCACTATCTTGTCGGCCACTATATCCAGCAATACCCGCTAAAGCTAAATAGTTAATGTCGTGTCCTGCTCGATCTTTATAGTTTCCAGTTTGTCCATAACCAGTAATTGAGCAATAAATTAAACGTGGGTTAATTTCTGCAAGCGTTGCATAGTCCAATCCTAAACGGCGCATAACATCTGGCCGAAACTGTTCTATGACAATATCAAACTCGGAAATCTTAGCTTTAATCAGATCAATACTTGCAGCATCTTTTAAGTCGAGAACAATCGACTGTTTATTTCGATTTAGATAACTATGTGCAGTTGCTTGTCCATTGGCATAGGGCGGCATAATCCGGATGAGATCTGGACGTGATGAAGATTCGATATGGATCACTTCTGCTCCCATATCAGCTAAGTACATTGTGGCAAAAGGTCCAGGTAAGAGTGTCGAGAAATCGAGAACTTTAAGTCCATTTAATGCTGTCATCATCGTATTTTTAACCACTATTATTCGAATTTTCTTTTATATTAGTTAAGCAAATATTCTAAAACAATGTCATGTTCAGCCATTTACCTTGATCATTTCGGCAATTTAACATGTAAAAAGTGCTTTTACACTGTTGTAAATCGCCAATTTATTTTTTTAGACGGTCATTTAGGTCAATTTAAAGTGAACATCAAAGAGACTGAAGGATTCAATATGAGTCGCGATACGATTAGCATCCACTTCGTGAATGCGGCTTTGACAGGCGTAAAACGCCTTGGCATGGATGTCGAGACGTTACTTTCACATGTGGGTATCGAAGCGGAACTATTACGTCAACCTAAAGCTCGAATCTCACCAGAACAATATACCCGTTTTATAAAAATGCTATGGATGGTCACCCAAGACGAACACGTCGGTTTTGATGTGCAACCACGCCGTTTGGGCACTTTTGCCATTATGTGTCAGTTGATTATTCATGCAAAAACTTTGGGACAAGCCCTCGAACTTTCATCTCAATTTTACAAGTTATTTGGTGATGAATGGTCGGTAACTCTAGAACGTGACAAACACGAAGCGCGTTTGGTTCCTCTCATTCCAAAAACATTAGATCCAGATCATTTCATTACTGAAAGTATGCTCATGATTTGGCACGGTTTGGCGTCGTGGCTTATTGAACGTCGTTTACCGTTAGAACGTGTTCATTTTAGCTATCCGCGTCCTGCTCATGCAGATGAATATGATGCATTATTTTTTGCACCAGTCATGCAGTTTGATGCACCTCGCACCGAAATAACTTTTGCAGCTGATTATCTTGACTTACCAATCCGCCAAGATGAAAAAACGCTTGAAGAGTTCCTAAAAGCAGCGCCTGCTCAACTTTTAGTAAAATTCAAAAACACCAACTCATTGACTTCTCGTATTCGTGACGTGCTTAAGAGTCAAATTGGTGAAGAAATGCCAACGCTTAATGACGTTGCATCAATGCTGTATTTATCTCCGCAAACCTTACGTCGCCGTTTGGCTGCTGAAGGTAAAAGTTATCAAGGCGTAAAAGACGCTTTACGTCGAGATGCTGCAATTCACTTGTTGCTCAACCCTGAATTAACACTTGAAGATGTTGCTCAACAAGTAGGCTTTAGCGAAACGAGTACCTTCCACCGTGCATTTAAAAAGTGGACTGGTGTAACTCCAGGTTTATATCGTCAGCTACACGGTTACCACTAATTCTTAAATCTCTTTAGTTTCACATTTAGCCCAAGTTCAACTTGGGCTTTTTTGTATCTCTATTGGCAAAAATCATCACCTGACTGGTGTGCTTATCGTCATTGCACTCGCTCTTAAAACTAGTACACTCAAAACACAAATAAATTTTAAGTAATAAAAAAGGAACTGTTATGAGCGAGGCTTATATTATTGATGCCATTCGCACACCACGCGGAAAAGGAAAAAAAGACGGCTCTCTTTACGAAGTAAAACCAATCACATTGCTCACCACCCTATTAAATGAATTACAGCAACGCCATCAGCTTGATACATCTAAAGTGGACGACATTGTTCTAGGTTGCGTAACACCAATTGGCGATCAAGGTGGTGACATTGCCAAAACCGCAGCAATTGCAGCAGGTTGGAATGATGATGTTGCTGGTGTACAAATTAACCGCTTTTGTGCATCAGGTTTAGAAGCAGTCAACATGGCAGCCATGAAAGTCCGCTCTGGTTGGGAAGATTTAGTGGTTGCTGGCGGTGTTGAATCAATGTCGCGCATTCCAATGGGTTCTGATGGCGGACCATGGGCTTTAGACCCAGAAACAAACCTTAAATCATCATTTGTTCCGCAAGGTATTGGGGCTGACCTTATTGCAACTTTAGATGGCTATAGCCGTGAAGATGTCGATAACTTTGCAGTGAAGTCACAACAAAAAGCAGCAGCAGCTCAAGCAAATGGTTATTTTGACCAATCAGTTGTGCCAATCAAAGATCATTCAGGTGTGGTGATTTTAGAGAAAGATGAATTCATCAAAGGCAATACCACACTAGAAGGTCTTGCAAAGCTCAACCCAAGTTTTGAAATGATGGGGCAAATGGGCTTTGATGCAGTTGCTTTACAAAAATATCCAGAAGCACAAAAAATCAATCATGTTCATCACGCAGGTAACTCATCAGGTATTGTCGATGGAGCAGCGGTAGTTTTATTAGCTTCAGAAAAAGCAGTAAAAGAACAAAATTTAAAACCACGCGCTAAAGTTTTGGCGACTGCATTAGTTGGTACTGACCCAACCATTATGCTGACTGGCCCTGCGCCAGCCGCACGTAAAGCCTTGGAAAAAGCTGGTCTAACAATTGATGATATTGACCTATTTGAAGTCAATGAAGCATTCGCGGCAGTTGTTATGCGTTTTATTAATGAGCTCAACGTCCCCGCTGAAAAAGTCAACGTAAATGGCGGTGCGATTGCTTTAGGCCATCCGTTAGGAGCAACAGGTGCCATGATTTTAGGCACACTACTTGATGAGCTTGAACGACAAGATAAAAAGCGCGGTTTAGCGACGCTCTGTGTTGGCGGTGGGATGGGTATTGCCACCATTATTGAACGCGTATAAAAATTAGGGATATAAAAGATGAGTGCAATTCAATACGAAAAAAATGCCGACAATATTGTCATTTTAACGCTTGATTCAACAGGTCAATCTGCGAACACCATGAATGCCGAGTTTCGTGACTCGCTCGATGAGACAACTCAGAAACTTAAAGCAGAAACAGAACTTTCAGGTGTTATTTTCCGCTCGGCTAAAAAAACTTTCTTTGCAGGCGGTGATCTAGATGAACTAATTCAAGTTCAACCTGAGCATGCAACTGACTTTTTCAATATGGTTGAGAAGTTAAAAGGTCATTTACGTACAATTGAAACGCTTGGTGTTCCAGTTGTTGCAGCATTGAATGGAACGGCACTGGGCGGTGGATGGGAAATTGCATTAAGTTGCCATCACCGTATTGCAATCAATGACTCGAAAAGTAAATTTGGCCTACCAGAAGTTACTTTAGGTTTATTACCGGGCGGCGGTGGAATTGTACGTATGGTACGTCTGCTAGGGCTTCAAAATGCATTTCCTTTCTTAATGGAAGGCAAACAGTTCGGTGTTGATAAAGCAAAATCTTTAGGCTTAATTCACGATACTGCTGAAAATGAACAAGAGCTTTTAGATAAAGCAATTTCTTGGATCAAAGCAAATCCAAAATCTCAGCAGCCTTTTGATGTGAAGGGTTATAAAATTCCGGGTGGCGATCCAAAAACTCCAGCAGTTGCACAAGTTCTTGCCATTGCGCCAGCCATGTTAAGAGACAAAACCAAAGGTTGCTACCCTGCTCCTGAAGCGATTATGGCTGCCGCAGTTGAAGGCGCTCAAGTCGATGTAGATACTGCTTTACGTATTGAGTCTCGCTACTTTACTCAGCTTACAACAGGCCAAATTTCTAAAAATATGATCGGCACTTTCTGGCATGGCCTAAATGCAATTAAGTCTGGTGCGAGCCGCCCTGCCGACGTTGCAAAATGGCAAGCCACTAAAGTGGGTGTGTTGGGTGCAGGCATGATGGGTGCGGGCATTGCCTATTCAACAGCCATTAAAGGCATTCCTGTTATCCTTAAAGATGTATCTGTTGAAAATGCTGAGAAAGGTAAAGCCTATTCACAAAAACTCCTAGACAAGCGTGTTTCACAAGGCCGCATGACGGCAGAAAAACGTGATCAGGTTTTATCGCTCATTACAGCTACAGCTTCAGCTCAAGACTTACAAGGCTGTGATTTAATTATTGAGGCAGTGTTTGAAAACCAAGAACTCAAAGCGAAAGTCACTCAAGAAGCCGAGCAATATCTAGCGTCTAATGGCGTAATGGCATCGAATACATCGACCCTGCCAATTACAGGCTTAGCGCAAGCAAGTAAAGATGATAAAGCGTTTATTGGTCTGCATTTCTTTAGCCCTGTCGACAAAATGCAGTTGGTTGAGATTATTAAAGGTAAAAACACCTCCGCAGAGACACTTGCTAAAGCCTACGACTTTGTACAGCAAATTGGAAAAACACCAATTGTTGTCAATGATAGCCGTGGCTTCTTTACCAGTCGTGTATTTGGTACTTTTATTCAAGAAGGTATGCGCTTGCTTGCCGAAGGCGTCCACCCAGCACGTATTGAAATGGCAGCACTGAAAGCTGGCATGCCTGTGGGACCACTTGCGATTCAAGATGAAGTGTCTTTAACTTTAACCGAGCATGTTGCTAGCGAAGCACGTAAAGCCCTACTAGCCGAAGGCAAAGAGCTACCGAAAACACCAGTAGATGAAGTGATTCATACCATGATTCATGAATTAAACCGTAAAGGTAAAGCTGCTGGCGCAGGTTTCTATGACTATCCTGAAAATGGTAAAAAACACCTATGGGAAGGCTTAAACCGCTGGCAGAAAGATCACGATATTTCCGAGCAAGATATGATTGATCGTATTTTGTTTGTACAAGCCTTAGATACCTTACGTTGTTACGAAGAAGGTGTATTGGAATCGGTTATTGATGCCAATGTCGGTTCTATTTTTGGAATTGGTTATGCCCCTTGGACTGGTGGAGCGATTCAATTCCTCAATCAATATGGTATTGAGAAAGCAGAAAAACGCGCAGAAGAGTTAGCTACCAAATATGGTGAGAGATTCACACCACCAGCATTACTAAAAACCAAAGCTGAGCAGAAGCAAAATATTCAATAACTTAGACGTAACGAATATTTAAAAACTGCATAAACCTTACCCATATAAATATATTTTATTTATATGGGTTTTTCTTTATGTTCTTTATGCCTTTTAAGATTTCTGCCTACAGCCTAAATATGCTATAAATAGACTTCATTTTTGTGCTTCTACAGCACATTCGAGAAATCCTTATGTCCGATAAAAATTCTTCCGAATCAGCAGTTTTAGGCTGGAAATTTGTTCTGATCGTTGGTGTTTTAAGTGCGATTTTCCTTGGCTTTTTCTATTTAGCAATGAGTAATGAACCTGACTATATGCCAGGTGCTCAGCGCAAAGCTCAACAGCACGAAATGCAACAAAAAGCTGAAAAATCGACAGATCAACAAAGTCAGCATGACAACATGCCTGGAATGGACATGCAAGAACATCAGCATTCACATCAGTAATCAGATATTTTTCAAATGACAGATTTTTCCCGCAATGCACTGGTTGTAGAAGGTGGAGGCATGCGTGGTGCCTTTACCAGTGGTGTACTTGATGCTTTTCTACAACAGCAGTTCAATCCTTTTGACTTATATGTTGGTGTATCTTCTGGTTCGACCAATGTAGCTAACTACTTAGCAGGTCAACAAGGCCGAACTTTAACATTCTATGTTGACCATTCATTACGTCCTGAATTTATCGATTATAAGCGCTTCTTTAAAGGTGGCGATTTACTCGATTTAAAATGGATGTGGGAAATTGGTGAAAAAGAACATCCTCTTGATCAACAGAGCCTTTTTGCCAAAAATCCAGATTTTTATATGGTGTTGACGCATGCTAAAACAGGTCATGCTGAATACCTTCGTGCTGGTAAAGATAATCTGTTAAATGCACTGCGTGCTTCTAGCTCAATTCCGGTTTTAACGCGTCATCCCGTCGATATTATGGGTGAACCATACTTTGATGGCGGCGTTGCAGATGCCCTACCCGTTCGCTGGACAGCACAGCAAAGTGGCGTTAAAAAGCTGTTAGTTTTACGTACTCGTCCTAAAAATTACTTTAAGGGTAGTAGCCGAGGGGATCAATTCCTCGCAAAATACGCGTTTAAACACCACTATGGTTTTGCAAGCAGTTTACGAAACCGTTGTGCCCGTTATAACGCTTCGGTAGATTTTGTTCGTAGCAGTAACCCAGAACAGCAAATTTTAGAAGTATGTCCACCACCTCTTAAAAATATGGCAGGGCGTTTAACAACAAATCCGAAAAAGCTTCGTTACAGTTATGAAGTTGGTTTAGAAACAGGCTTACAAGCCATCGAAAACTGGAATGCGATGAAGTAATTCAAAGTTGAGATTTCTAAAAAGGAATCTCAACTTAATGCTAAAGTCATATCGATATGGGGAATACCACAATCTTGGTAAACCTCACCCTGCACTTTAAAACCTAAAGCTTCGTAAAAAGCCGTCACATAAGTTTGTGCCGAAAGCTTTAAATAAGGCAGTTTTTGGTTACGCGCATATTCAATAATATGCTGCATTAAAATTTTACCTATACCCTGCTTTCGATAAGGCATTAAAACAGCAACACGCCCTACGCTATGCTGCGGTAACAAACGTGCTGTAGCGATAGGCTGCTCTTTGTCATACACCATAAAGTGCACAGCAGTAGCATCAAAATCATCCCATTCATCTTCGGATGCAATGCCTTGCTCTTGAATAAAGACTTGCTCACGGATGTATTTCGCATCTTTCTCAAGTTGTTCCCAACCACCCGCTATAATTTTATACATCCACTCACCGTCCTAGCACTTACAGCCAATATTTTCGATCGGCAACTGATCTTGTAACAACAATTCTAAGGTCTGTTTTTTAATTCCGTACATTTCTTTCAATGCTTGAATTTGAGCCATAATTTTCGCATCAGGTTGAGAAATGTTTTTGCGTTTTGTTGCCAAAATCATTTTATTTTTGCTGGTATGTTCAAGCGATACAAATTCAAAAACTTTGGTTTCATAACCATATGCTTTTAAAAGTAACGCACGCAAAGTATCGGTCAACATCTCAGCTTGTTGCCCCGCATGAATACCAAACTGTAGCATCGGTTGTAAAACTTCAGGGCTATGTAGCTGTGGACGTAATTCTTTGTGACAGCACGGCGCGCACATAATCATTGAAGCGTTTAAACGAATTCCCGTATGAATAGCGAAATCAGTCGCAATATCACACGCATGCAAAGCAATCATAACGTCCAGTTTTTCTGGCTGATAACTACGTACATCGCCTTCAAAAAAGTCTAAATGATTAAAATGCACTTTGTCTGCCACTTTCTGGCAAAATTCCACTAAGTTACATCGCAGCTCTACACCTGTAATTAAAGGAATTTTCTGTTGTTCTTGTAAATAATCATACAAAGCAAAAGTTAAATAACCTTTTCCTGAACCAAAGTCGACAATGCGTAACTCTTTTTGCTCTGCATCAATCTGCTCATACGCACTCGCAAAAATTTCGATAAATTTATTAATCTGCTTCCATTTACGAGCCATACTTGGAATGATTTGAGCTTTCTCATCGGTAATGCCAAGCTCTTTTAAAAATGCACTACTCTGGTGTACATAACGCTGTTTCTCACGATCATGCGCTTGTACAGTTGGAGCTGTATTCGTACTTTGTTTTTTACCCATATTAAGCATGGCTTTTTTCTTATTTTTTTTAAGCTGAATTTCTTGAAGAGTTGAAAATAAATTTGCTTGTTTACATTGAACAATCAACGTTGCAATCTGTTCCAAACCCTCTTCAAAGGTATAGTTTTTGGTCACATCTTGAGTAGTGTAATGATATAAAGCTGAAAGCTGCTTTTTCCCATTTAGCTCTACAATGCGGAAAGTGATTTTTTCTAGCTGTGCCAACTCTCCTTTATATTGGCTCAAAATCAAACGCTCAAAACTTTGCTCATCAAGCATTTGTTTGATTTCATGAAAGAATTGCTGTTCTTGCTCAAAGGAGAAAACCGACACAGATATACCTAAAGAATGGTGACTCATATAAACTGAAAGTTTAAAGGGTATAGGATTAAAAATAAAATAACTTTACGACTGTTTTGCATTTCTATACATTTGTATTTTTAATCAAAAAATAAACTTATGAGCAAATCGGTGTTAGAAACTTACGATCCTAAAGAAGAACTTTTTAATGCCTACAGCCATGGTGCTGGCGTTGTTATGGCCGTGGTTGCCTCTATCCTTTTAATTATGAAAGGATCTTATCTTTCCACCGGGCAGTGGATCGGTTTATGGGTATACTCATTTAGTCTGATTCTCGTTTTTACCAGCTCGACTCTGTATCATTTTGCGCAGACCCAAAACTTACGTTACTGGTATAAGAAACTCGACCACACCGCTATTTATTATTTAATTGCCGGTACATATACCCCATTCTTAAGCATTGCGATACCTACACAAAAAGCCCATGTTTTACTTATTGCTCTCTGGAGCATTGCTGCAATTGGTACACTTTTCAAGTTAGTTTTTATTCACCGTTTTCAGAAAATTTCATTACTTGCTTATGTTCTTATGGGGTGGCTTGCCGTTTTTGTAATGGATGATATGCGTACCTATTTAAGTAAAGACGCTTTGATGTTATTGATTACTGGAGGTTTAGCTTACACTGTTGGAGCATTGTTTTACGCGTTAAAAAAGGTAAGATATACCCATGCGATATGGCATATTTTTGTACTTTTAGGTGCAGGTGCACACTTTCTTGCAATCTATTGGTACGTTGTTTAATCCATTTTTCACTCATATTCAGTGATCCTGAAAGAGTCATGGATGATGTTCTTTCACACTATTCTTTTGAGAAAAATATGCCTTTAAAGAGAATAGTAAACTAAAAATAAATTTTAACTTATATAAGGACTTATATGGAGTCAACCTCTGCGACAGCTGCTCCTGTAGTAGCCACCAATTCGAAAACACGAGTTTTATTTGCAAGCTTAGTCGGTACAACCATTGAGTTCTTCGACTTTTACATCTATGCAACTGCTGCCGTGATTATTTTTCCTCACCTATTTTTCCCTGCCAGCAGTGGCAGTGCTGCCGTTTTACAATCACTCGCAACATTCGCAATTGCCTTTATTGCCCGCCCTATTGGTGCAGCACTATTTGGTCACTTAGGGGATCGAATCGGTCGTAAAGCAACACTAGTGGCAGCTTTGCTGACTATGGGTATATCAACGGTATGTATTGGCTTACTTCCGACTTATGCTCAAATCGGGATTGTGGCTCCATTATTATTAGCAGCCTGCCGTCTAGGACAAGGCTTAGGTCTAGGGGGTGAATGGAGTGGCGCTGTACTACTTGCAACTGAAAATGCACCAGAAGGTAAGCGTGCATGGTATGGCATGTTCCCACAGCTTGGTGCGCCTATTGGTTTTATTTTAGCAACGGGTTCATTCTTACTTTTAAGTGCAGCTATTCCTGAACAAGCATTCATGCAATGGGGCTGGCGCATTCCTTTTATCGCAAGTGCGATTTTAGTTATTGTGGGTCTATATATCCGTTTAAAACTCCATGAAACTCCAGCGTTCCAAAAAGTTTTAGATAAACAAAAAGAAGTTAATATTCCATTTAAAGAAGTCGTTACCAAACATACAGGTAAACTTATTCTCGGCACGATTGCCGCAATCTGTACCTTCGTTGTGTTTTATCTAACTACAGTGTTTGCGCTTAACTGGGGAACGACAAAACTGGGTTATGCACGTGGTGAGTTTTTAGAACTTCAACTTTTTGCGACACTTTGTTTTGCAGCTTTCATTCCTTTATCTGCTATTTTTGCAGAGAAATTTGGACGTAAAGCAACTTCAGTTGGCGTATGTATCGCTGCTGCGATCTTCGGATTATTCTTCTCTAGCATGTTAGAGTCTGGAAATACGCTCATCGTCTTTCTTTTCTTATGTACTGGCCTATCAATTATGGGTTTGACCTATGGCCCGATTGGTACAGTTCTTTCTGAAATTTTCCCAACTTCAGTTCGTTATACAGGTTCAGCATTAACCTTTAACTTGGCTGGTATTTTTGGCGCATCGTTTGCCCCACTCATTGCTACAAAACTTGCTGAAACTTATGGTTTATATGCGGTTGGATATTATCTGACAGCAGCATCACTTTTATCATTAGTCGCATTTTTATTGATACGTGAAACAAAGAACGTAGATGTGAATAATCAGATTTAAGTATTTTCAAACATCCTCATATAAAAAAAGCCGGTTCAAAATTGACCGGCTTTTTTTATATATGAAAATTAATTCATTGAAGCAGGGTTTGCTGGCGCAACACTGTTTGTTGGTGCTGGAGCCGTTACATTACTTGCTGCTACAGCTGCTGCACCCGCAACTGCTGCTTCACCAATTAAAGCAATTTTTGCTTTTTCTTGGCTTTTTGCAGATAAGGCTGGGTTAGTTGCCACAATACGATTAATGTTTGCAGAGTTTGCTGGAGCAATCGCAGCAGTTTGTAAAATGATTGGGCGATTACCTGTATTACCCAATGTATAACGAATACCTGTACGAGGGCTAATTACCGTCGTATTCTCTTGTTTCACTACAGCCTGAGCCGAAGTTGGGCCTTTTGCGGCAAGAACCTTATCAACCGTTGTGGTTTGAGGGGCTGAAGCTGTTTCTGCTGCGAAAACAAAACTTGGTACAGCAAGAACAGTTAAAAATAAAGGTTGTAATACTTTTTTCATTGTCTTTCCAACATACACTCTGGATGAGAAGTAAATAGCATTTAATACTTAAAACTGCAAACATTATTCACAGGCTTACTACAAACATAAAAAAAGCAGAACAATTGTTCTGCTTTTTTTATCAAGCAAATTAAATTTTGCCGTGACACTGCTTATATTTTAAACCAGAACCACATGGACATGGTGCATTACGGCTTTCTGGTACTGGGAACATTTGTTGTTCATCAGTCGACTCGTTGAGTGCTTCTTGAGAAGCAGTCACTGCACCTGTTAAGCCATCCACATCATCATGTTCAAAAGAAAGCTTCATCGACTCAGCTTGCTGCTGCTGTTGAGCTTCCATTTCTGCAAGTTCTTCTGGTGTTGGAATATGTACACGAGACAAATCAGTCACAACATCAGTTTTAATGACGCCTAACATGTTCACAAACAAGTTAAATGCTTCTTTTTTGTATTCCTGTTCTGGGTTCTTTTGCGCATAGCCACGTAAGTGGATACCTTGACGCAAATAATCCATTGCAGCCAAATGATCTTTCCAGTGGCGATCAAGAGAGTTTAGAACGAAATGACGTTCAAGCATTGCTGCTGACTCATCACCCATTTGCGCACGGCGTTGACGATAACGTTCAAGCACTTCGTCACTAATACGCTCAACCAGACCTTCTTCATCAAGACGACGATCTTGTTCTAACCATTCTTGAACTGGAAGCTCAATACCTAAATCAATACGTAAAGCATTTTCCAAACCTTCAATATCCCATTGGTCATGAATTGACTCAGGTGGAATAAAGTTGGCAATCATGGCTTGCATGACTTCACGATGCATTTCTTCGACGTAATCTTGTAAAGTATTTTCAGCTAACACTTCATCACGTTGTGAATAAATGATCTTACGTTGTTCATTATTCACGTCATCGTATTTCAATAAGTTCTTACGAATATCGAAGTTACGTGCTTCAACTTTACGCTGAGCATTTTCGATAGAACGACTTACCATTTTGTGTTCAATCGCTTCATTTTCTTGTAAGCCCATTGCACGCATCATGGCAACAACACGGTCACCTGCGAAAATACGCATGAGGTCATCTTCAAGAGATAAATAGAAACGAGAAACACCAGGGTCACCTTGACGGCCCGCACGACCACGTAACTGGTTGTCAATACGGCGTGATTCATGGCGTTCAGAACCAATAATGTGCAAACCACCTGCTTGCAATACATCTTCGTGGTCCTGTTCCCACTGTGCTTTCAGACGTGCTTCATCTTCTGCTGTCGGGTTTTCAAGCTTGGCAAGTTTCGCTTTCCAGTTACCACCCAAGATAATATCTGTACCACGACCAGCCATGTTGGTTGCAATTGTTACTGCATTCGGGCTACCCGCCTGAGCAATAATGTCTGCTTCACGCTCGTGCTGTTTAGCGTTCAACACTTCATGGTGAATACCAGCTTGCATCAACTTAGAAGATAGAATTTCACTGGCTTCAATGGTTGCCGTACCAATTAGAATCGGCGCAACACCTTGTTCGCGAATATTCATAATTTCTTGAATAATCGCATTATATTTGCCATTACGGTTTAAATAGATTAAATCGTTTTGGTCGTTACGAATCATTGGACGGTGAGTTGGAATAATCACAACATCAAGACCGTAAATTTCTTTCATTTCCGCTGCTTCAGTATCAGCAGTACCTGTCATACCTGAAAGCTTTTTATAAAGACGGAAATAGTTCTGGAATGTAGTCGTTGCTAAAGTCTGGTTTTCAGGCTGAATTTCCAAACCTTCTTTTGCTTCAACTGCTTGGTGTAAACCTTCTGACCAACGACGACCCGGCATTGTACGGCCAGTATGCTCATCAACAATGATGACTTCACCATCATGAATAATATAATGAACGTCACGTTGGAATAAGAAGTGCGCACGAATAGCGGCAGATACATGGTGAACAAGGTTTAGGTTTGTTGCTGAATATAAGCTTTCGCCTTCAGCCAACAAGCCCATTTGAATGAGTTCTTGTTCTACAGTTTCATAACCGATTTCAGTCATTTCAACTGAACGCTGCTTTTCATCAATCCAGAAATGACCACCATCAGCAACTTTTTCTTCTTTTTGCGGACGTAATTTTGGTGGAATCGTATTGATTGCAGTATAGAGGTGTGAAGAGTCTTCACTTTGGCCAGAAATAATTAATGGCGTACGCGCCTCATCAATTAAGATTGAGTCAACTTCATCGATAATGGCATAGTGCAAACCACGTTGTTTCTTTTCTGCTAAAGAAAACACCATGTTGTCACGTAAATAGTCAAAACCAAATTCGTTGTTGGTACCATAGGTAATGTCAGCCAGGTAAGCCGCTGCTTTTTCTGACGGTTCTTGCATTGAATAAATTGTACCAATGCTTAAACCTAAAAACTCAAATAATGGACGGTTTAACTCGGCGTCACGCTGTGCCAAGTAATCGTTCACGGTAATCACATGAACGCCTTCACCACTTAATGCATTTAGGTAACACGCCAAAGTACCCATAAGGGTTTTACCTTCACCAGTACGCATTTCGGCAATTTTGCCTTCGTGAAGAGTAATACCACCAATCAATTGCACATCATAATGACGCATGCCCATTACACGTTTTGCTGCCTCACGACAAACCGCAAACGCTTCTGGGAGTAACTTATCTAAACTTTCGCCATTGTTATAACGTTGTTTGAATTCTGGAGTTTTTGCAGATAAGTCTGCATCGCTTAAAGCTGATATCGTCGGCTCGAGCGCATTGATTTGCTCAACAATTTTGCGCATGCGTTTGAGTTCACGCTCATTTTTTGTACCGAAGATACCTCCGATCAGACTTGCCAACATGGATAAACTCTCTAAATCTTGCTTGGTCAAATGAATAAATTTTTTCTCAGTCGTTTATTATGGTGTCAGAAATTTGAAGTACAAGGGGTTTGCACAAAACCCATAAAAAAAATCTGATAGTTAGATAAACGGTTTTACCGTTTATCTAAGCCCATTTAATGCATCTGGCACCCAAAACTCAACATTAACGCTTATCTATTGAACACAACTTCCGAGAAATCTAATTTAGCAAATTTATCTTAAAGTTACATTGATTCAGTCCATAAATTAACGAGTTTTAGTCATATATATTTACACTTATATAAAAAGTTCATAATAAAATACAAAAACAATAATTTTAATAATAAATAAATTGCGGCATAGTCATTTCAACATATAACAAATTTTAAGCAACTGAGGACAGATCATGACATTACGATTAGGAGACACTGCCCCTGATTTTCAACAAGAATCAAGCGAAGGCACAATTAGTTTTTATGATTTTCTAGGTGATAGTTGGGGCATTTTATTTTCTCATCCCGCTGACTATACACCTGTATGTACAACAGAATTAGGCTATACAGCGAAATTAAAAGATGAATTTGAAAAACGTAATGTTAAAGCGATTGCCTTATCTGTAGATGACGTAGAATCGCATAAAGGCTGGATTAACGACATTAACGAAACTCAAAATACTACGGTTAATTTTCCAATTATTGCTGACAAAGACCGTAAAGTATCTGAGCTCTATGGCTTTATTCATCCAAATGCCAGTGAAACACTTACCGTTCGTTCTTTGGTCATTATTGATCCGAACAAAAAAGTTCGTTTAATTATTACCTACCCTGCTTCAACTGGTCGTAACTTCAACGAAGTCTTACGTGTCGTGGATTCATTACAATTAACCGATAAGCATAAAGTGGCTACTCCAGCGAACTGGCAGCAAGGTGAAGATGTTGTGATTGTTCCTTCTTTAAAAGATGAGGAAGAAATTAAACAACGTTTCCCTAAAGGTTATACCGCAGTAAAACCTTACTTGCGCCTCACACCACAGCCTGAAAGTAATAAAGCCGACTAAAGGCTTTATTACTTGCAAGACAAACGCAGTGCGTAGGCAAACATCCGAATTTTCCTAATAGAATGACAAAATGCGGTGATTTTAAAGCCCTTTAAAAAGGCTTTAATCAAAGCGCAAGACAAACGTAGTGCGTAGGTAAACATTTGAAAATTGACTACAAGACAAGCGAAGCGCGTAGGCAAACATTTGAAAATTTGACTACAAGACAAACGCAGTGTGTAGGCAAACACTTGAAAAGTTGACTACAAGATAAAAGCGTAGGCAGGTATCTGAGAGATTCCCTGTAAGACACAATGATTAGAAAAAACGCAAAGAAAAATAACTAAAGCACATACACGAATGTTTCCATCTCCAAGCCATCTCACCCGATGGCTTTTTTTTTCATTATTGAATACACATGGTTTTTACTGTCGAGATCAGTTATAACTCCCAAGGAGTTTGTGCAAAAAACAACAATCATGATCCATAAAATTCATCATTTAAAATGCGGCAGTATGTGCCCTGTCTGCGCGCCTTTATTTGGGCAGAAAGGCTGGAAAGCCGAAGTTGTATGTCATTGTCTTTTAGTAGAGACGGACCGCGGGCTTGTACTGATTGATACAGGATTTGGTCTGCAAGACTATTTACACATGCAACAGCGCCTTGGCTCTTTAGTCAAACGTTTGGGGAAAATTGAGGCGAATCTTGAATTCAGTGCAATCCAGCAAATACAAAAATTGGGATTCCATCCTAAAGATGTACAACACATCTTTGTAACTCACCTCGACTTTGACCATGCAGGAGGCATTTCAGACTTTCCTCATGCCACAGTTCATGTCTTAGCCACTGAATATAATGCTGCACAATTACCTAATTTTAAAGGTAAGCTTCGGTATAGAACCAATCAATATAATCAGCATCGATACTGGAATTTCGTTGAATATCAGCAAGGTGAAAAATGGTTTAATCTTGAAAAAGTAAAAGGTTTCCCGTTATTCCAAGATGAAATTTTAATGGTGCCATTATTAGGCCATTCCGCTGGACATTGTGGTATTGCCATCAAACAACAAAATCAGTGGTTATTGTTTTGCGGAGATGCTTACTACTCACATCTAGAGTTAAATCCTGCAAATAAATTAAGATCACTTAGCCTTCTGGAAAAAACATTTGCAGAAGATAATGAAAAGCGTCTTATTAACCTTAAAAAATTACAGCATTTGGCTCAACATGAGCCAACGATTGAAATTATTTGTGCCCATGATCCTCATGAGCTTCGACGGTATCAAACATGAAAAAATTCTCACTCATTGCCCTAGTTCTGTGTTTAAACCTACAGGGATGTATGCAACATGAAAGCATTGCACATGAGCATAGACCCAAAGATTGGGGAACTTTAGTTTCGCAAACACATAATTTCTATCAAGTGAGCAATGATGTTTTTCGTAGCGAACAACCAAATGCTGCAATGATTCCCGAATTAAAACGCTATCAAATCGGAACTATTATTAATTTAAGAGCTAAAGATTCAGATGAATTAGTATTTAAAAATGAGAATTTTAATCTTGTTCACGTTCCTATCGACACGTGGGCAATTAATAGACAAGACCTGTTAGAAGTCATGCAGCAAATTAAAATTGCCAAGCAAAATAACCAACGTGTTTTATTACATTGTTACCATGGTTCAGACCGTACTGGTGCCAGCGTTGCGATGTATCGAATTATTTTTGAACACTGGGCAATTGATGATGCAGTTAAAGAAATGAAGGAAGGCGGATATGGTTATCATATTATTTGGAAAAATATTGACCGTTTATTCACCCCTGAAAATGTAAAATGGATTCAACAACAATTGTCGAATCCATCTTAACTAGATCTTGAATAAACCTTAGATCAGATTAGCGTTGATCTAATGGTACCCAATCAATGACCCAAGCTGACTTCATGTTTAAACTAGAGTCAGACGTAATTTTCTTACGAGCTGCATCTGCTGTATCACGGTCTTTTGCTGGTCCAACCATAATACGAATACCTTTACTGGTTGGACTTGTCGTGACCTTATAACCTTTAGCGCGTAGTTTAGAAACAACAGCATCTGCATTTGCCTGATTAGCAGCCAATGCAACCTGTACCATCCACTTTTTATCGCCATTTTCAAGCAGCTCACGCGCTTTTTCAGCTTCAGCTTTTTTCTCAGCCTCGGCTTTATGCTTAGCTTCAGCTTTCTTTTCTGCTTCAGCATGTTTCTTTGCTTCAGCTTTCTTTTCAGCCTCAGCCTGATGTTTAGCTTCTTCAGCCTTTTTATCAGCTTCAGCCTTATGCTTTTTAGCTTCAGCAGCTTTCTTTTCTGCCTCGGCTTGTTTCTTAGCTTCGGCTGCTTTTTTATCAGCTTCAGCCTGACGTTTTGCCTCAGCCGCTTTTTTGTCGGCTTCAGCTTGTTTCTTTGCTTCAGCAGCTTTTTTATCTGCATCTGCTTTAGCTGTATCTACTGGCTTTTTTGTATCAGTCTGCTGTCCTTTTGCCTTACCTTCCCCACCTGCAACCTCAGGAGGGATATTATCCGAACTTTCTTGTGCAGCAGCACGACGAGCGTTAATCGCAGCATATTCTGCAGCAGCTTTACGCGCTGCGTCTGCCTCTGCCTGTTGTTGCATTGCCAAGAATTCGGCAGCACGAGCTTCTTGTTCCGCTACAGCTTTTTCACGGGAACGACGTTGCTCTTCAAGAAGACGTTTTTCTGTTTCCACATCCACTGCAAGCGGCTGTAGCTGTACCATCTGCCCTTCTTGTGCTGATTGCTTTGGTTTAGCTTGTGGCTTCGGTGATGTAGAGGTTTGTGGTTCAGCACCCACATGTTTTATTTCTTCATTTCCTTTTAGAAGTAATGCTGCCAATAAAACACCACCACCTAATAAAACAACGCCACCCATCCAGCGTTGTTTGTTATTCATTGACATTCTTCCAAATACTCCCAAATCGCTTCTAAAGTATGAAACGAACCACAGGCTAAAATCAGCTGATTGTTATTTGTTTGCTCAAGCGCTGATTTAAAAGCCTCTTTGATATTGCCAAATTGTTGTATTGTCTGGCCTTGTAAGGCGTCATTCAATTGCTGAATCGGTGCAGCACGCGGCACATTCAACTCAGCAATTTTCCAATGTAAAACAGTAGGTTTCAATAAATCGACTACTGATTTTATATCTTTATCTGCCAGCATTGAAAATACTGCGACAACTTCTGTGTACTGTTTATTGTATTCTAAGAAATTTCGCAATTGCTTTAACAAAAATTCAACACCATGTGGATTGTGTCCGGCATCAAAAATTATGGTTTTTCCATTGACTTGACGCACTTCAAAGCGTCCTGCCAAGCGTGCATTTTCAATACCCTGCTCTAGTGCCGATTGTGAGATTTCAAGGCCACTATTTAATACAGCAGCAACCGCTCCTGCAATATTTTCAATTGCAAGTGACCCTAGTGGTAGTTTTAAAGTAGTTCCTTCACTTGCAAAATACCAGTGTTTTCCATCACTGGCGAGTTTATAAAAATAGTCTCTATTAATTGCGTATAGCGTCGCTTGTGAACTATTGGCTTTATCTTGAATAGCTTGAGGTAAAACTTGCTCGCCTGCAAAAATTACAGGAATATCAGGGCGAATAATGCCTGCTTTTTCAAAAGCAATTTTCTCTATGGTATCGCCTAACCAGTCAGTGTGATCAAGACCGATATTGGTGATTACAGCAATATTAGGATCGATGACGTTGACAACATCAAGACGTCCGCCTAAACCGACTTCAAGCACCCATACGTCGCATTGGTGCTGCTTAAAAATGACAAAAGCAGCCAAAGTGGTTGCTTCAAAAAAAGATAGGCTTAAATCGCAATCGCGACGAGCCTGATCAACTTGCACAAAAGCGTCAATCAGGCTTTGATCATCAACCTCGACTCCACCTAACTTGACCCGTTCGTTAAAACGATAGATATGCGGTGATTGATACAACCCAACTTTATAGCCTTGCGCTTTTAATATAGACGCAAGTGTAGTTGTGGTTGAACCTTTCCCGTTTGTTCCGGCAACAGTAAAAACTTTAGCAGCGGGTTTAGTCACGCCTAATTTTTCAGCTACGGGAATAACACGTTCCAGACCAAGATCGATCCCTGTAACGTGAACATGGCTCCAATAATTGAGCCATGTATCTAAAGAGTCTGTTGAAAGTGGAGCTTGTTGTTTCAAGGTAAGTTCATCAATTTCGATACAAGTCGAGATACAGTATCACGTAAAGCATGACGATGAACAATCTGATCGATTACACCATGATCAAGCAAATATTCAGCACGTTGGAACGGTTCTTCCAATGTTTCACGTACAGTTTGCTCAATTACACGTTTACCAGCAAAGCCGATCATTGCTTTAGGTTCTGCAATATGGATATCACCCAACATTGCTAAAGAAGCTGTTACACCACCATATACTGGATGTGTTAACACCACGATATAAGGTAAACCCGCATCTTTTAATTTTTGAATTGCAGCAGAAGTACGCGCCATTTGCATAAGCGACAACATACCTTCTTGCATGCGTGCACCACCAGAAGCTGCAAAGCAGATTAATGGTTGGCGTTTTTCAATTGCAAGCTCAGCCGCCTGAACAAAACGGTCACCTACTACAGTACCCATTGAGCCGCCCATAAAGTCGAACTCAAAAGCACATGCAATCATGTCTACGCCATTTAAGTTACCTTGCATGGCAATTAATGCTTCCGTTTCACCAGTTTTAGTTTGCGCTTCACGCATACGTTCTGGATACGGTTTGCTATCAACAAATTTTAGTGGATCTTTCGCGCTAAACTCTTGACCTAATTCAGTCACAACATTGTCGAAGAACCAGTTTAAGCGATCGCGAGCTTTCATTTTTAAGTGTTCGTCACACTGTGGACATACATACGCGTTGAAAGATATAGCGGTACGTGTCACTAAAGCATGACATTCAGGGCACTCAATAGTCGGCTCAGTAAATGTTGCTTTGAGAGTCTGTTGCTCATCTGCAACTTCAATACCTGGAACTGGACGCTGTGTCCATGGCGTCGAAGGGCTAAGAACTTTCCCTGATTTCACTTCTTGATTCATACTAACTCATCGAGCGCTGCTCGAAGCTCCTTGACTTTATTCACCGTCTGTTCAACAGCTTCATCAGCTGTTAACGTTGCAAAAGATTTAACGAAAGCACTACCTACAATCACGGCATCTGCAACGCTACCCATCGCTTTCGCTGAAGCAGCATCACTAATTCCGAAACCAACGCCAACTGGAACGTTAGTTACACTTTTGATTTTTTCAATACGCGCAGCCGCTTCAGAAGTATCTAAAGTCGCTGCACCTGTTACACCCTTAAGTGAAACATAGTAGATAAAACCGCTTGCCTGATTTGCTACGTGTTGAATACGTTGATCAGTTGAAGTTGGTGCAAGTAAGAAGATTTGGTCCATATCATGCTGTTTTAAGATCGCACCAAATTCTTTTGACTCTTCTGGTGGTAAGTCCACAAGTAATAAGCCATCTACACCACATTGTTTCGCATAAGAAACAAACTTCTCATAACCAATCACTTCAACAGGATTGAGATAACCCATTAAAACTACAGGTGTTTCCTGATCCTGTTCACGAAACTCTTTTACCATGTTCAATGCATCTAATGTGTTAGTCCCTGCCGCAAGTGCGCGTTCCGCTGCAAGCGCAATAACAGGACCATCAGCCATTGGATCTGAAAATGGTAAACCAAGCTCAAGAACGTCTACTCCTGCCGCAACCATTTTATGAAGTAACGGAACAGTTACTTGTGGCTGTGGATCACCCGCCATAACATAAGATACAAGCGCTTTACGTTGTTGGGACTTAAGCTTTTCAAAACGGGTGGCAAGACGTGACATAGGGTTGTGCTTTCCTTGAATTATTTAAAATTGAGGAGTTGTTTGTAGAAATACAAGAACACCGCATTTTAACGCTATTTTTTGTTCATTGAACAGGTCTAACGTTATGGCGATATTCGATTGTATGATTCATACAACCCATGGCGTACATTTATCAATATTTTGAAACTTTTCTCAATGATCAAAGCTTCCTATTTTTGAGCCATTATTCGTTTGCAAATTGAATAAAAAAACATCAAAAACTCTATTTCTCTGTATTTTTATGGATGAGTTGCAATTGCTTTTTACGGGTTAATAAAGTTTGCCCTGTTAAATTTTTATGTGCCCTTGCAAGTGCAGACTGATCGGAATAACCCAACTGGTCAGCAATTGCAGTAAGACTTTCATTTTGACTTAACAATATCTCGCAGCGCTTCATACGTTCAGTATCTAAAATTAATTTAAATGAAGTGTTTAAGACCTGTAGTTGACGCTGCAAGCTTCGTACTGAAACATTAAGTTCGATGGCAATATCTTCTATTTTTGGAGCCTGCTGCTTATGCTTCAAATATTCTTGTACGATCCAATGTATTTGCTGAACTAAATCGGTATGTATTTTTCGTTGAACCAAAGCTTCTTCAGCTTGTTTCACTAAAAGCTGCACTAAAGTCGGATCTGCATGCTGGGGACGAACATTTAAGCTTTCACTTGCAAAAGTTAATGCATAGTACGGTCGGTCAAATGACAATTTGCACTGAAAGAAGCGTTGATAATGAACCAATGGCCCCCGAGGTCGGTGTACAAATTCGACATGCTGTAAAAGAAAATCATGTAAGGGAGCAATCTCCTTAGCAAGCTGTACCATTGCGGCTAAGGTTAACTCACTAAGTACAATATTACTGTCATCAACCAAAGGCCAATACAAGCGAATTTTGGAAGCATCTTGCTCAATTTGTATAGGTACAACTTGCTCTCCATCAATGACTAGACGGTGGAATTTAGCAATATACTTAACCACTTGACCTAAGGTATCACTTCTAGATGCCATGTAACCCAGCACGCCAAAGTTGGCAGGTGTAATACAAGCTGCCATTTCTAAAGCCAAATTAGTCACTTGTAATTGAGATTCAGTCAGTTCTAAAAGCTCAATAAAAAGATGTAAGGAGGACTGAGCATCAATAGAGGCAGATAAAATATTTTGTATTTGCCGAGTTTGAGTGTCATTTAAATTGAGTGACTGCCAAGCGATTCCCTTTTCTTTTAAATACGTATTCCAAAGATAAAAGTATCCATTTGAGATCGTAAACTCTTGCATGGCGTTTCCTTTTTTTACTGCCATCTTGTCGCAAACTGTATAAAAATTGGCGATAACTGTCAAAACAAAGCCGACCATTCACGACATACTAATGAAAAGCTTAGTTGCGAGAAATACAAAGATGAACGCACATGTTTCTTATCAGGTCGAGCCAGTGGTTCGCAAAGATCTAGATTTCCATTTAAACGAAGCGCCACGCTTTTGGTTTAATAACGATCCTTTTTTGACTCGCATGTTTGATGCACTCAGCTTAACCTTTCCCGATGGAGAGCGTTATTTCATTGAATGTGTGCGGATGTTCCGTGACAAAATTGATGACCCGGAACTACAAAAGCGAGTTGCCGATTTTATTAAACAAGAAGCTCAACATGGCATTGCCCATGACAAAATGAATCAGCTCATGAAAGAACAAGGTATGCCTGTGGATGAGTTCACAAGCACACTTAAAAGGATTTTCCGTTTTGAGCTCACCAAACGTTCACCACAATACAATATTGCCATGACAGCCGCAGCTGAACATTTAACAGCATTAATGGCAGAAACCTTTTATAGCAATAAAAAGACCTTGGAAAATGCTCATCCTTATGTACGCGCGCTGTTCGCATGGCATGCCATTGAAGAAATGGAGCATCGCGATGTAGCATTTGATGTCATGAGACAAGTAGGTGAAGTTCCAGAGTCAACACGTCGCTTTGTACTCGTTTTAACAACTGTACTCATGTTTGGTTTTACACTTTATAGAACCAACATCATGTTGAAATGTGATGGCTTCAGCCCTAAAGAAAGGTTATCGATGACACTCAAAGGTTTACCTTGGTTCTTTGGGAAAAATGGCACATTAACAGCTATGAAAAAACAATATCTGGACTGGTTTAAAAAAGATTTTCACCCAAGCCAACATCCTGTTATTCGTCAGTATCCTGTTTGGATTGAAACTTTAGAAAAAACAAATGACCCAATCGCAGCGGGTGAAGCATTTTGGCAAGCAGGTTTATAACCTGCTTGTTACCATTTTGCATAATGCTGTTCTAATAGCCCGTATTGCTCATTGCAAGTAATTGTATCAATTGCCTCATGCTCAATAGTGCCATTAATTTTGGCTTGCCACTGATTGAACTGGCTTCCAATCATTCTTAAATTTATATTTTCATATCGGCACCAGCCAATATGGACATGCAGATTAAGCTTTTGATCTAAAGAGCTAATTTTCCATGTCTCATCATTTATTTTTTCAAATAAGACATCTGTAAGTGGAAATAAAACCCCATTCACCCATAAACAGTTTTCATTGCCAAAGCTTTCATTAACCCCAGAAGCCAAATTTAGCCCAATACGTCGCCCCTGCTCATCCCAAAAATTACATGAAAGCCAGAACCAGGCTGTCTCAGGACGTAAAAAACCACAAGTATCATCTAATGATACAAATGTCTTTTCATTAAATTGTATAAGTTGATTCTGTTTATTAATGAACATTCCCTCTACAGCCAAAGTGGTCTGCTTTTGGGTATACGTCCAACCATTAATACCTGTTGGGGTACACAAACTTAAAATATCTGTCCCCGCACAGAAAATACGGGCACTCAGGCAAATTTCACCATATTTAGTCACCCGAATGTATCGCACACCATTGGCATGCTGAATATCTATTTGATAAGGCGATTTAGAAAAATAGCTTTGATTAAACAATGGCTGCTCATCAAGATGAGTTTTATGACCTAAAGGTTGAATGGCATTCCATTCAATGACTTGCCCTGTTTCATGATCATAAATATAGAAAAAACCATGCCCAACCCAACCAATATCTGCAATTGCGAGTCCAATACTGTAGTGCTTATGCTGAATGCCACAGAATTTAAATTTTTTATATTTTAATTGCTTACGCCAGCCGGTTAAGACCTTGCCATAAGGCGTTTTATAGATATAACTTTGTACATGAATGGTCGACGGTACAGATTCAAAACGCCCATAACGAGGCTGTCCATTTTCTTGAATTAAATCCATTATTTATTATCCGTTGATTTCCTGCTCATCTATTGACTAATAATAGACTGATCACTGACCAATTGGCTACTCATCTATTTTGATCTTCAAATGACTTTTATTTAGTCATAAAAAAAGAGCATATTGATATGCTCTTTTTTCTGTTATTCACTTAAATCGATATACGGTAACTTAAACTCTTCGAGGGCCTATTTCAGTAGCTATGACCCAATTCATCAACAAAATCAAATTCAACTCATGATTTAAGTGTAATTCAATTTTTAAAAGTTAAGCGTCATCATCACTTGCTTGTTCTGGCTCTGACTCTTGCTCGTTACTGTCCTGATTTTCCAATTTTTTCTCAGCGATTTTTGCTGCTTCATAGCCAGCAAAGGCACCTGCTGCTTTTTCTAGAAAACCTGCATCTGGATCTAATTTATCGACGCCTTGTTCCGCGATAATTGCACCAGCAATTTTACCTACTTCATCTAGAAGACCCATTTTGATTACTCCAAAGAGCTTATGTTGAGCTTCTAGTCTAGGCAGATAGATTGTAAATAGTGCTACAAAAAAGTTGCGATTTGAGAGGGCTATACATGAGATCAGCAACTTTTTATATTTTATTTTTGCCTTTAAGCTTTTTTTAAGAACAGTTAAAGAAGTAAATAAGTATTTTCCCAACGCGTTGGATTGAACTCACCTTGTACTAATTGGATATAACGGCCTGCAATATGGTCAATCGGAATGCAATCATCAATATCTACTACACGGTCGGTATGTGGTTTATGCCATTCCTGATCAATAAACTGTTTACCTAATTGTTTGGCACTTACCGCATCTGATGCCACGACCAAATGGTAACTATGTAACTCACCAAAGGCATTAGGTGTATATCCACCCAGATTAATCAAATACAACTTTTGATCTGAAGCTGACGGCGCTGCATCAGAAAACTGGATTTGATAGTTCTGCCCTTGAGAGTTAACACCAGAGAGCTTGGCCCAAGCATCGATATGCAACCCTTGAGCCTCACCAAACCAAGCCTGTTTAAGTTGAGGATAAACTTCTTCCAAAGTATCCCCTACAGCCATAACAATATCATGGACTTCTGTATTGGCACGTGCATGGCGTCCACCCAACATTACCATAAACAAACTTGGCATTTTTTCCTCTTACATCTCAACCATTTCTACGCCATCAATGCGTGCAACTGTCATTAAATCTTTATCGCCACGGCCTGAAACGGTCGCAATAATAATCTGATCTTTAGACATGGTTGGTGCAAGCTTAGAGACGTATGCCATTGCATGCGAGCTTTCAAGCGCAGGAATAATTCCTTCGATTTTGGTTAAGTCACGGAAACCTTGAAGAGCTTCTGTATCGTTAATTGGCACGTACTGTACGCGCTTCATATCTTTCAAGAAGCTATGTTCAGGACCAACGCCCGGATAATCAAGACCCGCCGAGATACTATGTGTCTCGATAATTTGGCCTTGTTCATCACTCATTAGGTAAGTACGGTTACCATGTAATACACCCACATGGCCTGCATTTAATGGCGCAGAGTGTTTACCAGTTTCAATACCAAAGCCAGCTGCTTCAACACCATACATTTTTACATTGGCATCATTTAAGAATGGATAGAACAAGCCCATTGCATTTGAACCACCACCTACACAAGCAACTAATGCATCTGGTAAGCGACCTGCTTGCTCCAAAATCTGTTTACGAGCTTCACGGCCAATAATTGACTGGAAGTCACGAACAAGTTGAGGGTAAGGATGCGGACCTGCAACTGTACCAATTACATAGTAAGTCGTATCAACGTTGGTTACCCAGTCACGCATTGCTTCGTTCATGGCATCTTTCAGCGTTTTAGAACCACTTTGTACAGGAACAACTGTTGCACCCAACAAACGCATACGATAAACATTCATGGCTTGACGTTTAACGTCTTCTGCACCCATATACACAACACACTCAAGACCTAAACGTGCTGCAATTGTTGCCGTTGCCACGCCATGCTGGCCTGCGCCAGTTTCAGCAATAATACGTTTTTTACCAGAAAGCTTTGCAAGTAGTGCTTGACCAATCGTGTTGTTTACCTTGTGTGAGCCTGTATGGTTCAAGTCTTCACGTTTAAGGTAGATTTGCGCACCACCTAACTCTTTTGACCATCGCTCAGCATAATAAAGTGGACTAGGACGACCTACATAGTAGGCGAGGTCACGGTCGAATTCTGCCAAAAACTGTTCATCATTTTTCATGCGGGAATAGAGATTTTCTAAATCTTCTAATGCCGCCATGAGTGTTTCTGACACAAAACGTCCGCCATGGATACCGAAATGCCCATTTGCGTCTGGGAATTGGGTATAGTCAATCACATTATTTTGCTGATCCACGTTGGACTCCTTGCATAAATCGTTCAATGAGTTGTTGGTCTTTTATACCTTTTGCGGACTCTACGCCTCCGCTCACATCTACTGCAAAAGCACCGGTAGTATGAATAGCGTCAATGACATTGTCAGGGGTTAAACCACCTGCCAAAATTAATGGAATATCAAGTTTCGGGAATTTAGACCAGTCAAACTGATGTCCTGTGCCCCCTTTAAGCTCAGGATGCCATGCATCGAGCAATACAGCACTGGCACCAGCTGCCTGATATTTTTGAATTTCAGCAACTACGTCCAGATCAGGTTTGACCTGAATCGCTTTATACCAGCGACGCTTACAATGGCGAGCAATATCTTGGCATTGTTCTGGAGTTTCATCGCCATGTAGTTGTAATACATCTAGGGGAACACAATCAAGTACATCCTGCATTTCAGCAGCACTCGCATTTACAAATAAACCTACCATTTGTACATAAGGCGGAACGTGTTTTGCTAATTCTTGTGCTTGTTCAACTGTTACATTTCTTGGACTTGGCGGGAAAAAAACAAAACCTATCGCATCTGCTCCAGCTGTGACTACTGCTTGAACATCCTGCTTACGAGTAATTCCACAGATTTTTGCTCGTGTACGTTTTTGGTTTGATGGGCTCATGATCTGCCTAAACTACAACCATTTTTTAAAATAAACGCCATTGTAATGCAATTTTTGCCCCTTGCGTAAAAGTTCTCTGGGAATTGCTCGAAATGACATTGTAGGAAGTAATTCGGCACTTTATACTGCGTTCAAATGGAAGCAAGTGTAAGCAATTGATGCTTTAGGGAAGCTGGTGAAAGTCCGGCACTGCCCCCGCAACGGTAACAATGTAAAGCATATTTTTTAAGTCGAGATCGACTTACACCACTGCAGTGATGTGGGAAGGTGAATATGTCCATAAATGAATTATGGCGCTGAAGTCCGGAGACCTGCTTGTTTCATCTATCTACCCGATCATTCACGTGGGGTGAATGTATGGAGCATGTTATGTCTAAGTCTTTTCAACCTACTCGTCTGGTAGGGGCTATCGCTATTGCGATGGGGTGTTCACCTGTTATTTTTGCTGAAGATACAACTACAGCAACTCAGCTTGATCCAATTGTAGTGACTGCTTCAAAAAGTGCTGAAAAAGCAAGCGAAGTTCCGGCTCGTATTTCAGTGATTGATGAAAAAACCATTGAGCAGAATCCATTATTAAACGTTTCAGATATTATTCAACGAGACCCATCCATCTACGTAAAACAAAGCGGTGGTCTAGGTCAGATTTCTGAAATTTCTCTTCGTGGTACTAAATCAGTTCATACATTGGTTCTTAAAGATGGCGCTCGTTTAAATAGTCAAAATGAACTTGGTCCTTTATATCCAGCATTTTTAGATACAACAGATGTTCAACAAATTGAAATCTTAAAAGGCCCAGCATCAGTTCAATATGGAAGCGATGCTATTGGCGGTGTAGTTCAGTTAATTTCTAAAAAACCTGAGAAAACAAGTGCTGAGCTAACAGGTATTTATGGTGAAAATAATACCTATAAGACTATTGTTAATGCCAATCTTGTAAGTGATCAAGGTTTCTATGCTCAAATAGGTGGACAACGCTTAGAAAGTGATGGAACACGTATTTTTGAAAGCCAACCAGAAAATGAAAAGGCTGGATATGATCAAAAAGGTTATCACGCTAAAGTAGGCTTCTTTCAAGAAAACTTAATAGATGCTTCTGCTTCAATTAGTGAAAATAAAGGCACTAATGTTTTCAGTAATGATTACATAACCAACACAGCACAGCGCCTATTCGAAAATCGAGTTATCAACACGAAAGTTGCTTATAATATTTTGCCTGATCTCATCATCAATGCACACTATGCAAATGTTCAGGATAAACAAAATGTTCCTGCTTACGACTCATATTACAATACTGAAAACAATGAAAGCGATCTAAACCTGAAATGGAAATTTACTCCAAATCAGAACATTTTGGTTGGTGCAACATATAACGATGCAAATTATAAAAGTAATACCATTCTTAACTCAGATAAAAGTGTAAATAGCACGGGATATTATTTACAGCATCAACTCAAAAATGATCTTTTTGACACCCAAGTTGGCGTTCGCTTAGAAGACAACCAACGCTTTGGTACTCATACTGTTGGACAAGGTGCTATCCGCTATCATTTCTTACCTAATGCTAGTGTATATGCAAATATCGGCAGTGCTTTCAGAGCTCCAACCTTGAATGAACTATATTCACAATGGGGAGGTAATGAAAACTTAGCGCCAGAAAAAAGCACTTCTTATGAAATGGGTGTGAACTATGATCTTACCTCTAATGTGAGTACTAATTTTTCTGTTTATCATACAAAAATTAAAGATCTTATTGCCTACAATGCAGGCACTAATACAAATATAGCTAAGGCGAATTTTACTGGTGGCGAAGCTGGAGTAAAGTGGCATCAAGATGATCTGTTCTTATCTACTGAATATGCTTACGTAAAAACAGAAAATGAAAAAGACAATACAGAAATTGCTTATCGCCCTCGCCAGACTCTCACTGTAAGCACAGGTTTAGAGAATGCAGTGTATGGAATTAGTGCCTCGTTAATCGCTAGAGCTAAATCTTATGCAGATTCTGCAAACTCTATGCGAGTACCAGGTTACGCAACAGTAGACTTAAATGCTTATTGGAACGTTATTCCTAACGTAAAATTATTTACCAATATTCAAAACGTAGGTGATGTTCAATATCGTGAAGTATTAAATACATATCCTTCAAATGACTGGTATGTTAATTCAGGTCGTCAAGCTTCTGTTGGCGTAACTTTCCGTTATTAATTTCTCAATCTGATTATAAAAATATTTTATTAACTCCAGTTTCGGGGTAATGTTTTGACCGACATTATCCCCTTTTTTATGTTCAGGATATCCATCATGGGACACCGTTTAAGCAAAATCTATACACGCACAGGCGACTCAGGCACAACAGGTTTAGGCGATGGCTCTCGTGTTGCCAAAGATGATTTACGAATTGCGGCACTTGGTGATGTTGATGAACTGAACTCAATTATTGGTGTACTCCGTGCACAAATCACTGCCAGCCAAGTGACTAATAAAGCAGATTGGGACAAAAGCCTGAGCTTGATTCAACATTGGCTTTTCGATTTAGGCGGTGAAGTCTGTATTCCAAATTACAATCTGCTTCAGCCCATTTGTATTGAATTTCTTGAAAAAGAAATTGACCGTATGAATGAAGATTTGCCTATGCTGAAAGAGTTTATTTTGCCATCTGGCTCTTTATCTTGCAGTTATGCACATCAAGCACGAGCTGTTTGCCGTCGTGCAGAACGATCTTTGCTATCGGTACAAACTCGTGATCAAAATATTCAAGCCACGGCGCTCCAACTTTTAAACCGCCTGTCTGACTGGTTATTTGTCGCATCTCGTGCTCTACAGCGTGCCGAAGGTGGACAAGAAGTCCTTTGGCAAAAAAATATTAATGAGATTATTTAAAAATAGACTAATTTAAGTATGGTCTCTACTTTTGAAGAGACCATAACCAACAATAACTGAATAGAAGAAAATTATGCGCATTATTGGTCATCGTGGTGCACGCCGAGAAGCTCCTGAAAATACATTAGGTGGTTTTCAGCACATAAAAGACTTAGGTATTCGTGGTGTCGAATTCGATATTCGCCAGCTTCAGGACCAAGAACTGGTCGTTATTCATGACGATAATTTTTTACGTACAGCTGGAGTCGACCAAATTGTTGAGCAATCCACTTTAGCTCAAGCTTTAACATTTGATCATCGCCAAAACTGGCCCAACTGGCCAAATTCAGAGCCAACACCAACTCTTACAGGTGTTTTAAACCTGCTTGATAACTTCGATCATATTGAAGTTGAGGTTAAAGCTGTCAGAGATATGGCATTTGCAGAAAAGTTAGTTCAAAAGCTTGAGTCTGAATTACAGGGTTATGAAAAAGTCGTAACTATCACAAGTTTCGATCTTCAAATTCTAACTGCCTTACGTGACATCAACTCACAATTTAAACGCGGTTTGTTAGTTGAAATTCCAGTTGGAGCCACAGCAATTGAACTCGCTCATCAATTTGGTTGCTGTCATATTGGTTGGTATGACCAACTTGCTACAGATGAAATGATTCAATTGTCTCATCAAGCAGGTTTAAACATTAGTGTCTGGACAGTAAATGATGTAGAAAGAGCAAAAAAGCTCCGTGATTTAGATATTCAGGGTTTAATTACAGATATTCCCACAACAATGCTCGAAGCACTTTAAATATAAAAAAGGTGGTATTAACCACCTTTTATTTTTTCTCTGCCTGAATCAGGCGTTGTCCGCTCTGATCAAGTAAATACAAGGTATTACCTATCAACTGGAAGCGTTGAATACGTTGTAAGGAATCAACTAGTTCTGCTTCTTGAGCCAAAGCCCCATCACAACTTGAATGACCCGCATTCACTTCCATATCGAGTTTCTTTTGGTTGAAGTCGAAAGTATATCGACCAAAAACACGGTTACATCCAGTATGACCAGACACAGTTTTGACTGCTGAGTTCAATGAAAGAGTCGGCCATTGGTTAAAGAATTTGGCTTTATGACCGTTGATTTGAGTAATTTGCCAATCAATATCTTGAACACCTTCTGGGCTCACTTTCTTCTTGACTACTGGTGTTTGTACATGGTGTGTGGGTTTTACATGGCCTTTTTGAATATTTTGTTGCGGCGCGCTTTGACATGCTGCCAATACAAGGCTGATTGCGATGAAAAGACATTTCAATGGCAATTTTCCTGCAATATCAATGCTATTCTTTTTTCTCAATCGCTGTATTTTCATTACACAACTTCTCCTATCTGAAATGTTGCCAAGCATGGTTTAATTCTGTTACGGTTCTTTCAATACATCTGTACAATAATGTTAGTGATTCTCACTATGCACGTGCTAATATGATGTGCAAAATAGCAATAAATCTTGATGATTGGTTTTGCTATGTCGTTTTGTCTTTTTACCTTGTATGACAAGGTTTCTAGGAGCGCTGCCGGATATGACTTCCGCCCCACTCAAGGCCCCAATTAACTGGACCGCTAGCATTACCTTAATTGGTTTACCAATTCTTGCTGCAATCATAATCCCGATTTATGCGTATTATTATGATTTTAGTGTAAGCGCATGGGTAAGCTTATTTTTTCTTTTAGCTTTAAGTAGCATGGGGATTACTGCTGGTTACCATCGTCTTTGGGCACACCGTGCTTATGAAGCGTCATTACCACTTAAAATTCTTTTAATGATTGGCGGCACATTTGCTGTACAAAACAGTATTCTGTTTTGGGCCTCTGGTCACCGTACTCACCACCGCCATGTTGACCATGTTGATGAAGATCCGTACTCAATTGAACGTGGTTTCTGGTATGCCCATATGGGTTGGATGATCCGCGATCATTCTCCATCTAAACCAGACTTTAAAAACGCCCCTGATTTGCTCAATGACAAACTGGTGATGTTCCAGCATAAATACTATGCTTTGCTGGTTGTAGCAGTTCATGTCGGCATTTTAGGTTTAGTTGGTTGGGCAACTGGCGATTTATGGGGAGTTGTTCTTCTCGGTGGCTTATTACGTTTAATTATTAGCCATCAAGTAACATTCTTCATTAACTCACTTTGCCACATGTTTGGTAAACGTCCTTATACCGATGAAAACTCAGCACGCGATAACTTCTGGTTAGCGATTGCAACATGGGGCGAGGGTTACCATAACTATCACCATATTTTCCAATACGATTATCGTAATGGTGTGAAATGGTGGCAGTATGACCCGACTAAATGGTTAATCTGGACATGTTCTAAAGTTGGTTTAGCAAAGAACTTACGTCGTATTCCAAGCTTTAATATTAAAAAAGCAGAATTGGCAATGAAGTTTAAATATGCTGAACAAGACCTTGCTATTTATGGACATGATGTAAATGCCGATATGAGTCAAATGAAGCAACGTATTGCTCAAGAATATGAAGCATTTACCCATACTTTAAATGACTGGGCGAAACTCAAAGAACAAGAGTTACAAGCGAAGAAAGCAGCTATGGCTGAAAAGATTCATAAAATGGATCATAAGTTAAAAGTTGATTTCCAATTGCTTGAACATCGCTTGAGCCATCACCGTGAGTGTTTAGAAACTTTAATGCGCAACATTAAAAAGAACACAAACGTCGTACCAGACTAATACGACTCTAGTTCGAAATAGCGCCTGTAAAGCCATGCTTTGCAGGCGCTATTTTTTTGGCTCGTTTTTAACTATGGTATAGTGAAGTTCGCCTCAAATATTTAGTCCAGCCTATGCAATTCAATCCGCTTTATTCATCACTCAATCCTAAGCTTTTTCATATACAGCAGCCCACTCCTCTTCGTGGTGCGAAAGCTGGACATTTCAATTTGGCTTTAGCCGAAGAGCTACAATGGACGGATGAAGAAAAAGAAGCATGGGTAGAAATTTGCAGTGGTCAGCGGACTTTCCCAGAGTTTCCACCTTTGGCAATGGTTTATGCAGGCCATCAGTTTGGACAATGGGCAGGTCAGCTAGGCGACGGACGTGGTTTACTTATTGGCCAAATTCTTAATAAAAAAGGCCAAACCATCGATTTGCATTTGAAGGGCGCAGGCCCTACTCCCTATTCGCGTATGGGAGATGGTCGAGCAGTTCTACGCTCTGTTATTCGTGAATATTTAGCAGGTCATGCCTTAAATGCGCTAGGAGTCGCATCGAGTCATGCAGTGGGTTTTACAAGCTCTGCTCAAGGTGTACAGCGTGAAAAACTAGAACCGGGTGCGATGCTACTTAGAACCTCTGAATGTCATATCCGTTTAGGTCATTTTGAATGGATCAATCAATATGCACCTGAGTTACTGGGCGAGTTCACACAAAAATGTATTGAATGGCACTATCCAGAATGCCAAAAAGAGGAACAACCTATTTTAGCTTTTGCTAAAGCTGTGATTAAAAATACAGCCATCATGATTGCGAAATGGCAGCTAGTCGGTTTTGCTCACGGTGTGATGAATACTGATAACTTGAATATTACCGGCTCTACACTCGATTTTGGTCCATATGGTTTTATGGAACGTTTCCGTCCAAACTGGATTAACAACCATTCCGATTATCAAGGGCGTTACACCTATCAAAACCAGCCAAGTATTGCGCATTGGAACTTATGGACTTGGTTAAATAATCTTATTCCACTTGCTAAACCTGAGCAAAAAGAGCAATTCAAAGAGGAATTAGCTGCTTGCTTAGAAGAGTTTGAACCCACCTTTATTGAGCACTACACCACTGGATTGTGTAAAAAAATGGGACTTCCTCATTTCCACAAAGACAGTACTGAATGCGGCTTAAGCTTTTTGCGTATTTTGCAAACGGAGCAGCTTGATTACACTCAAAGCTTTATTCGACTACAAAATAAAGAATACAAAGCACTACGAGATGATTGTCTTGATATTCGACAGTTTGATGAGTTTCTTACCCAATATGAAAGCATTCGTGAGCACCAAGATACAGATGAACTTGATGCAAACATGCAACAAGCAAATCCAATTTATATTTTACGTAATCACATGGCACAACGAGCGATTGAAGCAGCGGAGCGAGATGATTTTAGTGAGGTAGACCGTTTGTTTAAGCTACTCAATCATCCTTATACAAGACAGCCAGACTTGGAAAAACCAGAAGATTTAGGACCATTACCAAGCGATGTACCTGATGTAGCGGTGAGTTGTTCGTCTTAATATAAAAAACTAAAACTCTCTTAAGTGGCTTAGCTTAAGAGAGTTTCTTAATCATCAAAGAATAATATATGAAAATTAGACCTATCATTATTTGTACACTTCTATTCATTCCACTCGGAATTGCTTTTTATAAGTATGAAAAATATTTACCTACTTTTTCAGGCTCTCATGAAGCACTTACAAGTAATGAGATATCCCATCTTATAAAGACAAAACCTGTAACCTCAATTGAAGTGTTTAAAAATCAACGCATACTTCTACTCAAAAGTAATCAGGAAGTAATTCGTCGTTATCCTATTCGCTTAGGCTTTAACCCTGAAGGACACAAAAACTTTGAAAATGACGGTAAAACACCTGAAGGTGTTTATTCTATAGATTGGCGCAATCCACAAAGTGCTTTCTATAAATCATTGCATATTTCCTATCCCGATGCGGAAGATATTGCTTATGCCAAACAGCATAACCAGCCAACTGGCGGAAACATCATGATCCATGGTTCAGTTCCAAAATCCTTACTCTCGATGCCTTTTAGTTCAACCTATATGCCACACAAAGATTGGACTTTAGGTTGTATCGCAGTTAGAAATGTAGATATAGATGAAATTTGGCAGTTAGTTCCCAATCACACCAAGATTATAATTTATCCATAATCTTTGAAAACTATCCACATTTTCTGTGGATAACATTGTGGTTATCCACAGAATAACTTTTCCAAGCAATTATTCTTCAGGATATTCGAAGCGATATCCTACACCGTAAACAGCTTGAATCCACTCATGACGGTTACCAGTTTCGGCCACTTCCGTGATTTTTCGTCGCAAGTTTTTAATATGGCTATCAATAACTCGGTCAGCAACATCAAAGCTATCCGGATTGATATGGTCTAATAATTGTGCACGTGAATAAACTTGCCCTACATGTTCTAAAAATAGCTCAAGTAGGCGAAATTCTGTCGGCGTTAAACTTAAAGATTTTTGTTGATACCAAATTCTTTGTTGAGCTTTATCGATGCGGAACGAATCATTTTGCTCTGGCTCGGCCTTACGTTCCAAACGACGTAAAACTGCTTGTACACGGGCAACTAACTCTTTTGGACTAAAAGGTTTGCACACATAATCGTCTGCTCCCATATTTAGACCTAAAACACGGTCAATTTCTTCAGTACGCGCAGTCACCATAATAATCGGTAAATCTGACTGTTCACGTACCTTACGGCAAATCGTTAAACCATCCATTCTTGGAACCATTAAGTCCAGAATCATTAAATTAGGTTTGCGTTGTTGAAAGCTCGTATAAGCATCTTGACCATCATGAAACATGCTAACTTCGAAACCAGCAGCCTCAAGATAATCACGCACCAGCTGCGCTAACTCGACTTCATCTTCAACCAACATTACATGTTTCATGGGCCATTTTTCCTTTTATTTAACTCTGCTTTTCAAAGGTCAGTACACAACGTAGACCACCTAATGGTGAGTGTTCAAAACTTAGTGTACCACCAAGCGCTTGCGCAATTTTACAAGATAAAGCTAAGCCTAGTCCTGTTCCACCTGTACTACGCGTGCGTGAATCATCTACACGATAAAAACGTTCACCTAAACGAGACAATTGTTCATCATTTAAACCAAATGGGCTGTCATCGACATATAAAGTCCAATCTTGGGCGGTTTGACGTGTATGAATATGAATCTTTCCACCTGTTTCGGTATAACGAATACTATTACTAATCAAATTCACGATAATTTGTTTAAAACGGTCACGGTCTAATAATAATGGAACGCCCTCACCTTCAACCTCAATTTCTAAACCTGCCTGTTCGAGTTTAGGTCTAAAATTTTCGACCTCTTGAAGTACAACGTCCCATGGATTGACCGAACTAACATAACATTTAAGTTGCTGAGCATCGGCCTGAGCCAAGTCTGCAAGATCTTGAGTGAGTTTCTTTAAACTCGAAACTTGTCGCATCATGGCATCTAGGTGTTCAGGGGTCGCCTTTCGAATACCATCTTGCATTGCTTCAATTTGCGCCTGCAAAACAGCTAATGGTGTTTTCAATTCATGAGATGTATCTGCAACCCATTGACGGCGTGATTCTTCATGTTGATGTAGAATCTCGGCCAAATGGTTCAATTGAGTCGATAAATCACCAAGTTCATCATTACGTTTAATGACCACTTGATGTTGATAATTACCTTTAGTTAACTCCTTTGTCGCATTTAATAAACGTTGAATTGGCTTTTTAAAATAAGTTGCCATTAAAAGTGCTGCAACTAAACTCGATAGTAAAGTTAAGGCATAAATTAAAAGTAAATAACGCTTTTGATTACTAAAGAAATTAATACTTAAAGCATCTTCTTTATCTAGAACTGGTTTTAGGCCTAAATAACCGACCACCTGATTATTAACGATGATGGGACGGTAAGACATTTGATCTGAAGATGGAGGTTCACCAACTACAAATTGATGTTTGGCATCATATAAAGATAAACGAGAACTTAAGCCCAAACGGTCTGGTAAAGCAATAAAGCGCTTCTTACCATTTTGAGTCTCAATGTCTTTGAGACTTCCTCTTTTTGACTTATTTTTACTGTCATCACGTGGACGAAACTGGTTGGCACTTAATGGGAATTTTAAACCTTCAAATGGTTGATACTCAGAAGGCAAATTCTTTTCCAATGTGCGTAGCTCTTCATCACTAAAAATAGAGTTTTTATTTGCAGTCGCACCATCTGGAGAAACATTAATGAGAGTGTGCTCATCGAACGAATGCTGCTGGATGGCAATATCATATTGGCGTCTTAACCACCACTGCGAAAGACGGTCATAATCATCTGGAGCTGCCGTTCCTTCAATTTGTAAGATTTGCGCCTGAATCGCATTTCCCCAATCATGATAAACGGTATAGACATTTCCAAGATTGGTCATGAGCCGATCTAGCTTTTGCATTTCAACATCGGCCACATATTTGGCAAAGTTCTTTTGCATCGTCCAGTGCAGAACACTCAAACTTGCGGTTGCAATTAACAGCGTAGTAAGCAAGACCGTTAAAAATAGCCGCAATGCAATGGGAACACGTAGTACGTTCAAAAGCACTCTCTCATTTTTACCTTATATTTGGCATTGTAACTAACAACGAAAAGAAAAACTCTCCATTGTTTCTTCATCTTTATTATCTAATCTTTAAGCCATCTGAAAACAAACATTAAAGGGCTTTAAACATGAAAATGACGGCAAAAATCGCATTATTCAGTGCAGCAATTGTAACTATGGGCAGTTTGGCTGCGTGTCAATCAAACCCGCAAACGCCTAATTCAGAACATCACATGATGCAAGATGGTCCACGAGATGGCCACCACCGTATGAAACACCGTGAATTTACCCCTGAGCAAAAAGCAGCGTGGGAACAGCATCGTGCAGAACGTCAAGCTCGTTTTGAACAGATTCAAAAAGCATGTGAAGGCAAAGCAAATGGTCAAGCTGTAAATGTTCAAGTTGGAGATAGAACACTTGAAGGTACATGTAACCTTCGTTTTGAGCCAAAGCGCCCTCAACCTCCAATAAATGCCCCGGCTCCAGTAGCACCTCAAGCAAAATAATTCTAAAAATATTCAAATAAAAGGCGCCTATAGGTGCCTTTTTTTGTGTACATAACTACTTACGATTTTGACTATTTGTCTCATCTAAATTTCACTAAAAGTGTTTACACTCAAAGCACTTACATAGTTCAAGTATTTTTTTCTTGACTTTGCAGTCACAAAGTAAAGGCCCTGAGGTGCTTGTACAGTTATGCAAGTTGTTGCACGATGTAATGGTTCAAGGTGCCTCTTATGGCACATTATCGTAGATTAGGATTATAACTCTGGTTTCACCAGTATTGAGGAACCCGATATGCCACAATACAAAGCGCCCTTACGTGATATGCAATTCGTTTTGCATGAATTATTAAATGCTGAAGAACACTATGCAAAATTACCTGATTTCCAAGGTAACGTAAGCCGTGAATTGGTTGATCAATATTTAGAAGCTGCGGCAGACTTCTGTGAAAATGAACTTTCTCCTTTAAACCAAGTTGGCGACCGCGAAGGTTGTACTTGGAATGATGGTGTTGTAACTACACCAACAGGCTTTAAAGAAGCTTATCAAAAATATATTGAACTTGGCTTCCCATCTTTATCAGCAGAAGAACAATACGGCGGTCAAGGCTTACCTAACTCTTTAGGTATCGCAATTTCTGAAATGGTGGGTAGCTCTAACTGGGCATGGGGTATGTACCCTGGCTTGTCTCACGGAGCAGTACGTACATTAGAACATCATGGTTCTGATGAGCAAAAAAATACGTACTTACCAAACCTTGTTTCAGGTGTTTGGACAGGTACGATGTGCTTAACTGAATCTCACGCAGGTTCAGACTTAGGTATTATCCGCACTAAAGCAGAACCAAATGCAGATGGTAGCTATGCAATCTCTGGCGAGAAAATCTTTATCTCTGCTGGTGAACACGACATGGCTGAAAACATCATCCATATCGTTCTTGCTCGCCTTCCGGGTGCACCTAAAGGTACTAAAGGTATTTCGTTATTCATCGTTCCTAAATTCCATGTAAATGCAGATGGAACTGTGGGCGAGCGTAATGCGGTACGTTGTGGTTCTATCGAACACAAAATGGGTATCCATGGTAACGCGACTTGTGTCATCAACTTTGACCAAGCTAAAGGTTATTTAATTGGACCTGAAAACCGTGGTTTGAACTGTATGTTCACCTTCATGAACACAGCACGTATTGGTACTGCTGTTCAAGGTTTAGCAGCATCTGAGTCATCTTTCCAAGGTGCCTTAACTTACGCGAAAGAGCGTTTAGCAATGCGTTCACTTTCTGGTCCTAAAGCTCCAGAAAAAGAAGCAGATCCTATTATTGTTCACCCTGCTGTTCGTAACATGCTTTTAACTCAAAAAGCGTTTGCTGAAGGTGGTCGTGCACTTGTTTACTTACTTGGTCAATATGCAGATATCGTTGAGAAAGGCGAATCTGAAGAAGAGCGCAAGTTTGCTGACAACATCTTGTCTTTATTGACTCCAATTGCAAAAGCATTCTTAACTGAAACAGGTTCTGAGTCTGCTAAGCACGGTGTTCAAGTCTTCGGTGGTCATGGCTTTATTTCTGAGCATGGTATGGAGCAAATCGTACGTGATACACGTATTGCTTGCTTGTATGAAGGTACAACTGAAATTCAAGCACTAGACTTGTTAGGCCGTAAAGTTTTACAAACTCAAGGTGCAATGCTTCGTGATTTCACCAAGATTGTTCACAAGTTTGTAGAAGCAAATAAAGACAATGCTGCCATGAAAGAATTTGTTGAGCCACTTGCTGCGCTAAACAAAGAATGGGGCGACCTCACTATGCAAATCGGTATGCGTGCAATGCAAAATCCGGATGAAGTGGGTGCAGCAGCTGTAGATTACCTCTACTTCGCTGGTTACGTAACTTTAGCGTATCTATGGGCTCGTATGGCACTTGTAGCACAAGAGAAATTGGCAGAAGGTACAACTGACGTTGATTTCTATAACGCGAAAGTTACAACTGCTCGCTTCTACTTCAAGAAAATCTTGCCACGCGTACGTTCTCATGTAGACGTGATTGCTGGTGGTCTAGATCCATTGATGTCATTAGATGCTGAACATTTCGCTTTCTAACCATAGTTAGTTGCGATATGCAATGTTAAAAACCAAAAAAGGACTGCTCAGTTTTGACGGTCCTTTTTTTATAAAATCAGTGATAAATTTAGACTTTAAATTCAATATCCATTTCGTTTTACAGGATATCTAGCACAGGTCGATGTGCATAAAAAAGGTGAACGATTATGCCAATTTACAATGCTCCTTTAGCTGATATGAAATTCATCTTAAATGATGTATTTAAAGCAGAACAATTTTGGCAGTCTAATGAGAAACTCGCTCATGTAGATGCTGCAACTGCTGAAGCAATTTTAGAAGAAATGGCTAAATTTGCTCAGAACGTGACTCATCCATTAAACCGTACTGGTGATGAAGAAGGTGCTCGTTACGAAAATGGCGAAGTCTTTACTCCTGCTGGCTTTAAAGATGCATTTCGTCAATATGCAGAAGGTGGTTGGATTGGCTTAGGCGCAGATGAAGAATGGGGCGGTCAAGGCATGCCAAAAATGCTTACCGTTCTTGCCGATGAAATGTTATTTGCGACAAACCCATCTTTCATGCTCTACCCGCTTCTTTCAGTGGGTGCAGGTATGGCTTTAAGCAGCTATGCTTCTCAAGAGCAAAAAGAAACGTATTTACCTAAAATCTATTCAGGTGAATGGTCAGGTACTATGTGCTTGACTGAACCACACGCAGGTACTGATTTAGGTATTATCAAAACTAAAGCAGAGCGTAATGAAGACGGTACATATAACATTACTGGTACTAAAATCTTCATTACTGGTGGTGATAACGATTTAGCAGAAAACATCATTCACTTAGTGCTTGCTAAAACTCCTGATGCTCCTGCTGGTTCACGTGGAATCTCGCTATTTATCGTACCGAAATACCTTGTAAATGAAGATGGTTCTGTAGGCGACCGTAACCATGTTGGTCCAGGTTCTATTGAACATAAAATGGGTATCAAAGCATCTGCTACTTGTGTGATGAACTTTGACGGAGCAAAAGGTTACCTCGTTGGTAAAGAAAACGAAGGCCTTGCTGCAATGTTCGTGATGATGAACTACGAACGTTTATCAATGGGTATTCAAGGCTTAGGTGCTTCTGAGTTTGCGTATCAAAATGCTGCTCAATACGCGACGGATCGTCTACAAGGTCGTAGTGCTGCGGGCGTTCAATCACCAAGCAAACCTGCTGACAGTATTTTAGTTCATGGTGATGTACGTCGTATGTTACTTAACGTACGTGCGAACAACGAAGCTTCTCGTGCATTTGCAGTTTATGTAGGTCAGCAGCTCGATATCACTAAGTTCTCAACTGATGTCGAAGCAGTGAAAAAAGCCAATAATCGCGTTGCGCTTTTAACACCAATCGCAAAAGCTTACCTTACAGATACAGCATTCCAAGCAACTTTAGATGCCCAAATGGTATTTGGTGGTCACGGTTATATTCGTGAATGGGGTATGGAACAATGTATCCGTGATCTTCGTATTGCTCAAATCTACGAAGGTACCAACGGCGTTCAATCTCAAGATTTAATTGGTCGTAAAACTATTAAATGTGGCGGCGCATTCATTGCTGAATACATTACTGAGATTCGTGACTTTGCAAATGACCTAGACACAGATTTGAACTTCATTAAAGATGCAACATTAGATGCTGCAACTGAAATTGAAGCGATTACTCAGTTTATTATTGAGCAAGCTGCTGAAAACGTAGACTTCCCAAATGCTGCTGCTGTTGATTATTTACATGCAGTGGGCTTACTCAGCTTCGCTTATATGTTTGCAAAAATTTCTGCCGCAGCTAAAGACAAATCTGGTGACTTCTACCAAAACAAACTTGCTTTAGCTCAATACTTTGTTGAACGTATTTTGCCAGATATTGATGCACGTATTGCTAAAATTAAAGCGGGTGCTGACTTAATTATGGGCTTTAGTGAAGACTACTTTACGAACCAAGCATAATTAAGTGTTTCATAAAAACGCCTGAGTAATCAGGCGTTTTTTATTTTGTATTTACTATTTCTATTGGCATAAAATTTGTTTATTTTCTAGGCATACTCATATCAAAAAAGATCTTACTATGCCTGATCCTAAAAAGTTTGAAAGAACGCTCGACCGGTTTGGACACTATGCCGTTGAAGCTTTTCATTATTTAGCTTTATTCATTATCGGCTGTATGGTGGCTTGGTCAGCTGCACATACCGTTTTTGAAATTTTAACTGTCAAAAAGTATGCTTCAATTGATGATATTTTATTATTATTTATCTACTTAGAACTTGGTGCAATGGTCGGTATTTATTTTAAAACCAATCATATGCCAGTTCGATTTCTTATTTATGTGGCAATTACAGCCTTAACACGTTTGCTGATTTCAGATATCCAACATGACCATAAAGCAGATATCGATCAAGTCATTATTACTGGTTCAATTTTAATTTTAGCGATTTCAATTTTAGTGGTTCGTTTTGCATCATGGAATTATCCATCGGTCATGAAAGAAAAGCACTCAAAGACTCCAGCATCTCTAAAAACTCCTCAACCACAAGATGATGAGTTAGCATAAAAAAGGCCTCAATATTGAGGCCTTTTCATTTCTATATTTTACTTTTAACGAACACGATAAACTTGATGATGTGAATCAACTAATAAATATTGATTCGGTGTTTTCACCCAGTGATATCCACGTGGTGGTTCATATAAACGATGGGCACGCCAGTCCGAAACAAAATAACGGTTATCACGGTATTCTACAGGAATACGCTCCCCTCGCTTGAACACAACATATTCATGGCCACGGTTTGCATTTGACCAAACTGGTGGTCTATGGTCATCGCGTCGATCATAACGATGATCGTGACGTTGTTCATAATGTCGATAGTCTTTACCGTGATAGTTATCCCAGCGATTATTTGAATCCGCCATCGCAGTAGCAGACATACCCAACATTAAAGTTGAAAGTACAAGAACGATTGGCTTTTTCATGGTGCATCCCTTTTGTCTTGATATAGAGCTAGATTAAAAGAGAGTCTAGGAGAAACCATGAATAAAACAGGCTTGATTGATATTGTTTGTAATGACTATAAAGAAAATATGAAGAATCTGTATCTGTGCTACCATTAGCATTTTCCAAGCTAGGTCAATTGCTGTGTCTGAAATCAGTTTTGAACGTCTTCATCAATTTTTCTGCAAAGTTCCAAGTGTACAAGAAGCCCGTATCATGGCACATGGAGCAGATGGCGAACACGCTTGGTGGTTTAAGTTCAGTATTGATGTAGAACACCCACTTGCATGGCAAACCGTACAAGAACTCGGTCACGTTTTAAATTATCTCTCGACAAATGAGCGTCTACCAACACTATTTTTTCCGGTGTCACCACCACCTTATATGAATGGTGAAGCAAAAGACTTTTTATCGTGGATCATTCAGTGTAATCACCCTGAGTTTAATCCAGATATCGTTTGTGATTGGCTTGAGGCACGTTTACCTAATCCTGTAGATGATGAATCTCAGTGGAAAATTAAGACTGATTTGAGTGAAATAGAAAAGTTAGATGATAAAGCTTTGGATCAATTGATTCCGCCTGCACCTTAAAATATTCAAAGTTTTATTCTCTATTTTTAATTAGCACGACGGGGTCTTATCGCTTTAAGTTCTAATTGTAGTAGCTAATTCGTTACTTTGGTTTCGCCCAAAGTAACCAAAAGCATTTGTCATCCACAAAACCTGTTCACTGTTTTCGTTTATCTAATTTTATTGCAAAAACAATTTAATCGCAGATTTTGGGCAGGTTGTGGATGACTCTAGGCACAAGCCATTTTTGGAAAACTCCAAAGATAGTGATTAAAAAGTCGACAACCCTGACCATTCCATAAAGCGATAAATCCAATACTTCACTTTAGACTCATCTGCATACTTCGCATAGTCCACGCTCATCTGTCTACCTTGTAGGTTTGACCATGAAGTATTGAAGTAACCCTGAGCATCTTTAAAAACTTGATCTTGAACTTTGCCGATAACCAGCATATCCGTTTCAAGGTTGTAATTTTTTAAATTACGAGCAGTGAAATTGGCAGAACCTACAATCAACTCAGCTTGCTGGTCGTTATATTTCAAAATCATTTTGCTATGGTTCTGCTCACCATGCGTATCACACCAGCGAATAGGTATACCCGCAGCATGTAACTCTGAGGCAACCTGACGGTTTGGAATACCATTCTTTTGTCTTCCAAATGCATCTTTATTTGGATCAAGTAAAACACGAACAATCACACCTCGTGCTTGAGCATTTTTTAGAGCTTCAATAATCTTGCGTTCAGATAAATAAAACATACTCAAATCGAGGTGTTCTTTAGGTTTAGCCGAGTTAATTAGTTTCAGCACAGATTCATAAATCGCGCCTTCAGTTAACACTTGAACTTGAGGCTTAGTTATATCTTTTTCAAAGTCACCTAAAATCAGTGATGGAGAGCTACTTCCAGACATTTGTGCAACAGCAGCTTCTGTTTGGAGAATATCAGTAGCTGTGGCTCCTGTTACAACCAACGCCACATTAGAGTGTCCCGAACTACCATCGTGTGGATTTGCTGAAGTGACCAATGATTTCCAGCCAGCATCGGTATCAACGACCAATGTCTTACGGTGATTGGCCTTAAAATTAAATAAGTTCAGATAACTTCGTAGTGTAATTTTTTCATTACCAAATGGGTTTGGAAGCCAGCCTTTGTCTGGATTATTTCCGACATTCTGACAGCAGATATACCAAAAACCTGACCAAAGTGGATTAGACGCTCGTAAAGGCGCCAGATTTGTTTCGATAACATCGACACCAGCTTGACGTAACTGACGATAATGCTCAGGCCTTAGACCACCATAAACTGAGTTAATCGGGTCAGTAATCAATACAATCTGAATTTGATGGTTTTGTCTTTTTTTATTGAGTAATGCATCAGTCAGCTCTTGCATCAATGGTCTTTGTTTTATTTTTGAATCACCGACTTCTGAATTAAACAAGAACATATCAACCACTATCGTAGTCTTTGCCTCATCAATTATTTTTAAGATTTCATCAAAAATCTGCTGATCAAGCTTCTGCTGACCATTGGCATCGATATAAGTTTTATCTGCTAAAAATTTGACATCGGCATGTCTAAGCTTGCCACTAAAGTTAATGCCCTGTGGTAATGGTTTTACTGTGTGGTAAATCGCTGATGCAACATATGCAATAGCAACAACGCAAAGTAATACCACCATATAACGACGCCCTGACCAATTTATTTTTTGATGAATTCGCTGAAAAATACGCATAAAAAAGACCTAACTTGATCATTTCAAATTAGGTCTTTTAGCTTGATTTTTCAAGTTTAGTTTCGTGTTAGGCCTTAGAAACTAAAGTTTACACCTACAGTAAAATTACGTCCGACTTGTGGAACATTTGCAAGGAAAGACTCATGTTGATAAATTTTGCTATCTAACAAGTTATTGGCATTCAAGAACACTCGATAATCACCAATATTGCTATATTTCCCATTATAACCAACGCCTAAATTCAGCATGTTATAGCTCTGACCTTTGGTTTCATAATTAGCAATATCATCTTGTTTAAACACATGATAATACTCGGCAGAACCATCCCAACCATCACCAAAATCTGCTTTGACTTTAGTACCTAAACGTCCACCAGGAATACGTGGTGCATTTTCATTATCAATTTTACCGCGAACATAATCGCCAAATAACCCTAAATTATATACAGGTGAAATTTGGTAGCTTAGGTCAGCATCGACGCCATAGAACTTCGCTGCATCTTGACTATATTGGATAAGACGGAAGCCTTGGAACTCATCCAAAGTATTGGCATAAATGAAATTATCAAAACGGTTATGGAACACGCTTACGTTGTATTTTAAAAGGTCATTATTAAAGTGCAAACCTAACTCAACATTATTTGAGCGTTCTTTCTTAATGTCATCATTACCCAACTCATAGGTATTGGTCGCCATATGAATACCGTCCGAATACAACTCTTGAGCAAATGGCAAACGCTCTTGGTGTGATGTTGTGAGGGACAATTTGTATTGCGGAATAAATTCCCAGCTTGCTGTACCAGCAACCGAATATCCTGTACCCGTATAATTCTTTTGATCTGACTCAATGTCGATAGTTTGATGGTCAATACGTGATGAAACAGCAAGATTGACGTTATTGATTTGTTTTTGTTGCAAACCAAATACGCTATAACGCTGAGTTTTGCTTGGGTCCATAATGGACTCATCACCAACAATATTTAGTTTTTGTTGGGTATATTGCGCACCAATTTGTCCTGTCCAACCAGCCCAAGCATTATTTTCTAATGTAACTCTGCTATCAATCCCTTTGCTTTTAAAGGTTGTTCCGACATCAGTATTATGCATTTCTTCATGTTGATAATCGGTATAGCTTGCTTGCGCTGCAACTTTAGCAAAACCCGCAAATGGGTCTTTTAACTCACCTTTTAAGTCATAACGCTTTTCTTTGAGATTAATCCATGAAGCATCATGTTCGTGATCATGCTCATGATCGGTTGAATCACCTGCTCCACACACCAGATGCAAGCCATCACGTTCACATGAACCAAAAAGCTCATTATCAGCAGGAATACCATATTGATCGTGGCGCTGGCTAAATGATGCACCGATAAACCCACGGTCACCAATCCAAGACAGTCCAGCATTATAGTTTTTAGAGTCGGCAAAAGTGCTGTCCTGACGACGCTCATCTGTTTGTAAATCTTTAGGCAAGATATAGTCATTGGCATCACGCTTTAAACCACCAACACGTAACGCAACATGATCACCTAAACCGACTGTCGCTTGCCCTGAATAAAGTAGCTCATCACTACCTGAGTTATAGCGAACACCGGCTTTTCCTTGATAGTCCTTATCTGGCATGCTGGTTGGAATTTTTTCATCAACAACATTCACCAGTCCGCCGACTGAGCCTGCACCATATAGTAATGCTTCAGCACCATTTAATATCTGAATATCTTGGGCAGAGTTTGGATCAACCGTAACGGCATGGTCTGGCGATACGGATGAAACATCCATCACATCGCCACCATTTTGTACAATCTTGACACGTGTGCCATCTTGACCACGAATCACAGGACGACTCGCCCCTCCCGTATATTGAGCTGAATAAACCCCTGCCTGTCCATTTAAGGCATTACCAATACTGGTTGCCCCTTCTGCCAAAGACGTATTGTTAGGTGGTGCTGTAGGTTCTGCTTTAACCGTAATTGTTGCCAATTCGGCAGGTTTCTCTTCCTTAATATTTGTCTCATCTGCTGCCATCACTTGCTGAATAGAAAATGATAATAATGAGAGAACAAAAAGCTGTGTTTTGAGCTGCATAGTCAATGACCCATATTTTTTTGTTATATTATAACATTCCAAACGTTTTGCAATAAAAAACATTAGTCGTAGGTATGTTTCGTTAGACTCATTGTTTTGATGATGTGAGAAGCTTCCTTTTCCAATGCCTTTTACAATCTCTCATGCTGTTATCGCTCCACCGATTGCTAAACTAAGTCGAAACACACTGCCTATTGCTGCACTCGCTATTGGTAGTATGACACCTGACCTTTACCGCTTATTTACAGTTCAGTCCAGTATGCTGACTCATCAATGGAAAGGTTTGCTCTACCCAAACCTTGCATTAGGTTTATTGTTCTGTGCTATTTGGTATTTACTTTATCGGCCTGTGGTTTACCGTTTTTTTGGTATTCAGCATGATTTGAAATTAGGCTCTTTTAAACGTTTTATCCAGTTTTTTATTGGAATTATATTTGCGCTTATTATCGGGATAGCCACTCATCTCATTTGGGATGGTCTTACCCACTCTGACTTTAGAACATTCATCTTCCAAGATCTTTTATCCCAAACGGTTCATTTCTTTGGTCGCCCATATCCTTTGCACCGTCTACTTCAACTCGGTTCTTCTGCACTAGCATTATCTTTTTTAGGTTGGATGAGTATTCATTACTATCAAAAACATAAACAGCACTGGAAAATAAGCCGTAAAATTAAAATTTTTGCTTGGTTCCTGTTTACTTTATCTACACTTTTAGGCTTATTTTCTCTTTGGGATTATGCCCGTTACATTCCACACGAAGTTTGGCACACAGACACCTATTATTTTACAGGTCGATCTATTAATGAGTTCATGCAAGGTTGGTTAAGTACTTTTAGTTTGGGGTGCTTATTATTCCTGTTTTTAGATCGGCAACAAAGAATGGGCTAATCAGTAAACTTGCTGCCAAATTGCTCATTTTTAGCTAAATTATAGCTGTTTTTTGATCTAGTTCTTGTCGCATGCCATTCAACAGGGCATAATCGAAAACTTACTTTTTTGACGGTGCGCGGTTTACGCATCCGTCTTTTCAGCCAATATAGTTTGGATAATCTTCATCATGATGCGAACTCATTACTGCGGCTCTTTAACTGAAGCCCAAATCGACCAAACCGTTACATTATGCGGTTGGGTACATCGTCGCCGTGACCATGGCGGTGTTATTTTCCTTGATATGCGTGACCGTGATGGTCTCGTTCAAGTGGTTATTGACCCAGATACTCCAGAAGCATTTGCAACTGCAGATAAAGCACGTTCTGAATATGTATTAAAAATTACAGGTCGTGTTCGTCGCCGTTATGAAGGTACTGAAAACCCAAATATGGTGAGTGGTCAAATCGAAGTGTTAGGCAAAGAAATCGAAGTTCTTGCTGCTTCTGAAACTCCGCCATTCCCGTTAAATGATGACACGATTAACGTGTCAGAAGAACACCGTTTAAAATATCGTTTCTTGGACATCCGTCGTCCAGAAATGCTAGATCGTTTACGTTTCCGTTCTAAAGTAACTAACTTGATCCGTAACTATTTAGACGATCACGGTTTCTTAGACGTTGAAACTCCGATTTTAACTCGTGCAACTCCTGAAGGTGCACGTGACTATTTAGTACCAAGTCGTGTACAAAATGGTAGCTTCTACGCACTTCCACAATCACCACAATTGTTTAAACAATTATTGATGGTGGGTGGTATCGATCGTTACTACCAAATCGCGAAATGCTTCCGTGATGAAGACTTACGTGCTGACCGTCAGCCAGAATTCACTCAAATCGACATTGAAACATCGTTCTTAAATGACGATGAAATCATGGATTTGATGGAAGGCATGACTGTTAAACTATTTAACGACTTGCTTGGCGTAAAATTTGAAAAATTCCGCCGTATGCCATATAGCGAAGCTATGCGTGACTATGCATCTGACAAACCAGATTTGCGTATTCCGTTGAAACTCGTTGACGTTGCAGACTTAATGCAAGAAGTTGAGTTCAAAGTATTTGCTGGTCCTGCAAAAGATCCTAAAGGTCGTATTGTTGCCTTACGTGTTCCAGGTGCAGCATCATTGCCACGTAGTGCAATTGATGAATACACCAAATTCGTTGGCATCTATGGTGCAAAAGGTTTGGCTTACATCAAAGTTAATGAACTCGCTAAAGGAATTGAAGGTCTTCAATCTCCAATCGTGAAATTCATTGAACCGATTGTACTTGAGCTGTTAGAACGTGTTGGCGCGCAAGATGGCGATATCGTATTCTTCGGTGCTGATAAAGCTAAAGTTGTAAATGATGCAATGGGTGCGCTTCGTGTCAAGATTGGTCATGACTTGAACCTTTCAACTTGTGAGTGGGCTCCACTTTGGGTTGTTGACTTCCCAATGTTTGAAGAAACTGACGATGGCAAATGGACTTCTGTTCACCACCCATTCACGCTACCTAAATCTAGCGTAGAAGATGTGAAGAGCAATCCAGGCGAAGCACTTTCTGTTGCTTACGACATGGTATTGAACGGTACTGAAGTTGGTGGTGGTTCTCTTCGTATTTACACATTAGAAATGCAAAAAGCAATTTTTGAAGCTCTTGGTATTTCTGATGAAGAAGCAGAAGAGAAATTCAGCTTCTTACTTAACGCACTTCGTTATGGCGCTCCTCCTCACGGTGGTTTGGCATTTGGTCTTGACCGTTTAGTAATGCTTATGACTGGCGCGACTTCAATTCGTGACGTTATTGCATTCCCTAAAACGAAAACTGCTGAATGTCCACTTACTCAAGCACCTGCTCCTGTTGAAGCGAACCAACTTCGCGACTTGGGCATCCGCTTACGTGAAAAGCCAAAAGCTGAAGAATCTAAATAATTTTTAGATTTTGAAATTAAAAAACCCTGCTTATGCAGGGTTTTTTAATGAGCGAATTTTAATGAGACATTTCTTTTTCAAAGCTTGAAACCGTATCAAATTTCTGTTCAAAAATCTGAATAATTTCTTTTTTTAGTTTTTCAAAATCAACCACTTGCTCATCATCATTTAAACAAATCTGTGGAAGCTGCTCATTTTTAATAACATGATCAATTTCAGGAAGATTTTGTATTCTTAAGTTAAAGTTTTGGCCCCGCTCAAATATATTTACGGGGTAAAATCGGTCTGAACACAGCTGCCATAACCTGAACAAATATTGATTAACATCTAAAGGCTGCCTAAATTTATGACTGGATACTTCCTTCAAATAAGCTTCTTCATTTTTCCACACTTCTTCAAATACCGATTTCAAAAATGGTTGAGGTAAATGAGTACTATAAAAACTTGAGTATTTTCGATTATTTAAACTTAAGAAATTACCCCAATTATTACTTATCGAATATCGAGGATTAAAAAGTGCATAAGGATTTTTTCGAAATAATTTTCTCTTATCAAAATATTTATTAATAATCGCAACATCAGTCAAGGCAACTGCGCCTAAAAAATTTTCCTCACCCACCACCATCAAAGGCTGTAGCCGAATACCATCACAAGGTAAGCCATTTTTAAAGAAAAACTCAGGTTCTAAAGGTCTATTAATAAAAGTATCATCATTGAAATATACAAAATGCTCTGCAAGCCCTTTTATTTTATGAATATTAATTTCAATAGCATGAGAGTTAAACGTAGGTAAACAGTTTGATTCTATAATTTGATCATGGGTAACCAAGTTTAATTTAGGATGATTTTCAACTAAAAATTCAGGGAAGTGACCACAAGTTACAAGGTGAATTTTTCGTACCCAAGGGCAGAATTTCTCAACAGATCTGAACCAATATTGCAGATTATCCCAATCGCGATAACGGCACTCATCAACAAGTTCAGTCACCTGTATATTTGTTTCTTTAGATTTATAATATATATAATCTTGCTGCCATTCAGTATCAGTTGAGTCGACCCAAATCATTACAAAATCAATAGGCTGCATTATTCTCCCCTGGCTAAATTCAACAAGATAATAAAAGTTTTAGCAAATAAGAGGGATATTACTATTTATTAATGTTAATAAAAGTTCACAATTCATTCATATTTTTATTTTTTCTAAACAATTTCGTTAATTCATAGTCTATTGAGGTGACAGTGGGCAAATGGCATAATAGCTGCTCTTTTCTCCCGCATGGTAATTGATTATGGCAATGCGTCCTGACGTTCGTCGACATGCTTTAGTCGTGATTGTATTCTCTTTAGCACAATGGTTTTTCATGCGCTATATCCTTGCTCATGAGTTATTCAATTTAACAACCAACCAACGTATTCTCTATTTTTGCGTAAGTAGCCTTGTAGGTGCATTACTTATTTTTGTAGCACTCATTTATATGGTGCTGAAAGGAAATGCGGATAAGCAGTAATTTCTATTTATTTAATTTAATGGATCTCTGATTTTAATATAATGAACATGAACCATAATTTGCTGAAACAAACCGAGTTCCATTCATTTCATTGGGATAACTTTAGCCCTGAAATTTTACAGGCTCATAAAAGTGTTATGTCCCATTTAGGACTAAATGTTCAATATACTCAAAAGAATATTCCACATGGCCAATGGCTTGATGAAGTTATGGCAACAGCTCAAGCTGAAGTTATTGCAATTATTGAACCTGATCTTATTCCATTGAACATCGATATTGTTTTGAGTGCAATTGAATATGTCATTAAAAATGATACATTTTTAGGATGTGCTCAAGTCTCTAATCATATAGGCACTGCTACCCATATTTTTGCATCCCCTGCTTTTTTCTTTATCACCAAAACTTGCTATGAAAAACTTGGCCGTCCTTCTTTTATGCCCAATAAGCATGGAGATGTTGCTGAAGCTCTCGCATTTGCTGCCGAAGAAAAAAGAATACCCTATCGTACGTTGTTTCCGACACGCTATGAAAAAGCACCAAGCGAAGGCTGTTGGGCTCTGGCAAGTTATGGTTATTATGGCATAGGTACAGTCTTTGCAGATCAGGTTTACCATTTATTCCAAAGTCGCACTGCTGAAAATATAGAACTGTTTGTCAAACGCTGTGATGAGCTCATTAATAATACACTTGATATTTCAGTTTTTAATAACTGTATGAGCCTAGAAAAGCCACCTTATATTTACGAACCAAAGAAAAAGCGTAAATGGTATACGAAAATCTTTTCATAAAAATTTGTTTAAGAGCTTAGCAATTAGAATTATTGTAAGCTCTTAAATACATTTAACATCGGGGATGTTTTCCTTTTATAAATGTTTGAATAACAAGTTTTAAATCACGGAATTCAAAATGGCTTAACTTACGATACATCAATCGTATAAACTTCAATTTAGCCATTAAATTATTACCACTATAATATTTTACTTTAAGTGTATTCTCATAAATAAACTCTTTTTTTCTCCAATCTGTTAACTTCTCTTCAGTCAGCGACAAACCATGTTTCAAATACGTTCTACATGAAAACTTAAACTTTTCACCTTGTTTTAATAGATTATTTAATCGAATAAAAAAGGTTGAATCAACGCCATAAAAAGCAAAGTGTGGATCAAAGACAGTGCCGAATTTTTCGATGAAAATATTTTTTATATTTTTTGATAAAATCAGACCTGAACCAACTGAAAAAATAGATTCAACATTTTCAAGCTCATCACTATTTGTCAATAATTTATTATTTACCATAGGAAAATGTTGAATATGTTCTACTCTTGCATATATTTTAGGAAATTCAATATCACTATCATTTAGTGTTTCAAATAAATGCTTTTCATATTCTGAATTTATTATTGTGTCATCATCGAACAATACATAATAATCAGCGTCATTTCCTTCTATAAGATCATTATAAATCCAACTTAAAGGTTTGTTTTGTAAATGATTTTCTAAAGTAACTTTTAAATTTTTATCTCTTAAATTTTCAAAGAAATCATCTAAAATAATGTTTTTTGGTCCATTATTTACAATAACTAAATGATCTAAAGAATGAGTAAAGGAAAGTAAACTCTGTAAAGTTGAAGATTCTTTTAACGTTTTATTATACAACACAACAACCATTACAACTTTTGGCATAACAACCCCCAATAAACTACTAAATAAAAAAATATAAAATTAAGCTTTAATTCAAGAAAAAATCTTCATAGATTCATTTAGATATTACTTATTTGAATAAAGTTGGCTAAATAACTTAGCTAGATTACGTCGAATGCCTGTTCCATATTTACTTTTCTTTAAACTAGTGGCATCGACCCGTTCAGCTTCAATGGCACTTAACTCTTGATTTTCTTCACCCTTTTGAATGATTGGATGATCAACAATATATGTCATTAAAAGATGAACATGGCTATCAAAATCAAAGAGGTAACTCCAATCATCAGCACGACGTAAAGGCTGATGATAAGCTAAAAGTACTTCCGCCATATCACGATCAACAATATAAGCCATCGCATAATTTACACGATGAAAATAGTCAGGAATAACCTCAAGAATCCTTTTCCCCAGAAAATTCTCCTCTTTAAAATTTCCTCGTACTTTCCGTGACTCTTTCATTTGTATCCCACCCAAGCTTAATAATGTTTTGCGTGGTAAATCAGCACTTTCTATTTGTTTTTCTAATACTTCATAAGTAAGATCACTTGGGAAAATAGCATCATCTTCTAAAATTAGAGCATACTGGTCATCAGTATCCAAAAAGAGTTGAAGTGCTTGTAGATGGGATAAAGTACAGCCTAGTTCACCTGGAGTTAAGGGAATTTCACGGCCCTTCACAGCTTTTTCAAAATATTCTTTTGCTGAAAGGTTGCCTCCTTTAATACCTACTCTCGTTATAGGTAAATTTCCTTGCTCAAAAAAATTTTGACTGAAGAATTTACTTAATCGAGGTGACTTTTCCTCTTCAATACTCACAACATAAATCTTCATTAAGCAACTTCCCCCTTTTAAACAGCAAATATGATATCTAATGTAAAATAGAGTTAATATATCTTTTTTATTTCTTGTATAGTCATGATTCGTTCAATCCAAAAAAAATGGTACAAATACCAACAAGCAAAAAAAGCAAAATCTTATGATTCTCACTGGTATATGCGTTTTGGCTGGTTAGAACAACCCTTTACAGCACTTGAACAATTAAATTCTCTATTTGAGATTCACTCTCCTAAAAAGTTTACATTTGCAGATAGCTTTTATGCTTATGAAAATGGCCGTCATTTCATTTTTTTTGAAGAAGTTAACGATGAACATCCTGTAGGCTTTCTTTCTGTTTTAGAAGTCTTTAAAGATGGTACATACACATCGCCTGAAGCTATTTTAAAGCTCGACTATCACCTATCTTATCCTTGTGTATTTAAAATAGATAACACTTGGTACATGGTGCCAGAAACTTTTAGCAACAAAACCATCGAACTGTGGAAATGTACTGATTTTCCGCTGAAATGGGAAAAGCATTCGAACCTTATTGAAAATATTGAAGCAGTCGATAGCACACCTTTTTACCACGAAGGTTTATGGTACCTATTTACCTCAACACGTCGCGATTGTAAGAAATTTGGTGACCGTTTAGATCTATTCTTTACTGAAGATATTTTAAATCCAAACTGGCAAGAACACCCAATGAACCCAGTGTGTAAAGGAAAAATTCAATATAGGATGGCTGGAAAACCTTTTTTCTATCAGAATAAACTGGTTCGCCCAAGTCAAGATTCTCTAAAGCGTTATGGTGGACATATTGAGCTTAAAGAAATCATAAAATTAAGTCCGAAGGAATATGAGGAAAGACTGTACGAAACAATCTATCCTGAATGGAACAAAGAGGATGATGGATGTCACACTATTGATGTACATTCAAACTTCATTGTTGTTGATGCAATCCGTTTGTCAAAAAAAGATAATTAGCGTTGTTGTCTCAACGCTAATTTATAAATATCTAGTGTTTTATTAACCATTGCATTTAAAGATAATTCAGCTTCAGCTTTATCAAATGCAGGCTTAAACTCATACTGAATATGCCCAAAATTTTCACTAGCAACTTTAATTAACTTTTTAAGTTCCAATACAGTATTATCTTTTGCAATATATTTTTCTGGAATAAATTCTCTTACCATACCCACATCAGTGGCAATTACAGGTTTATGTACCAATAATGCTTCCGCAACAATTAATGGACCTCCTTCTCTCAAGGAAGATACCACCACTAGATCACTTGCTGCCAAATACGGATAAATGTCTTGCTGATAACCAATTAATTTAATTTTATCCTGTAAATGCAGATCTTTAATTAACTGACTTAAACGTTCATGCTCTAGCCCCTCACCCAATATTTCTAGCTGAGCCTCAAAGCCCTGCCATGCTTCTATGAGTCGATCAAAACCTTTTACTGGATCTAATCGGCCAATTGCGATGGCTTTTTTTAGACTTGTTCTAGGTATATCGGCAGTCAATCTTTTTTCCTGAGCAACACCATTATAAACAACATGAACTGATCGATATTCACTAACTTTATCTGCAACAGCCTGACTTACAGTAATTACCTCTTTAAAATGACGATAACTACGCATGTTATTTTTCATACCATGAATGGTTGCCACACTTGGTACTTTTAAAAAAGGCAGAAGAAAACTCAACATTTTTGATGCTTTTCCGCCTTGAGCATGAATAATATCAGGAGCAATTTTTTTAATTTCTTTAAAAAGTGAATAAAGAAGACTGATATTCATTCTTCCTTTAGAAAAATCAAAATAATGACAATGAAGATGTTCTAATTGAGGTATTGCATTTCCATAGTTTAAGTCTAAAAACAAATGGACTTCTTGCTTTTGTGATAATTCTGCGCAGAGTTGAAAAGTATGCTTTTCTAATCCACCGATTTTTCCACCATCCGTTGCCATAATCTGAACAATCTTCATCGCTTGTCTACTTATTTTTTATCTTTATTCATGGTCTGTTCAAACAGTTTAGCTTCTTTTAGAAAAGCATAAAACGCGTTAATCATACTATTTACGAAACCACGCCAACCATTTAAGAAACTACGGCGAATAAAGTAAGACTTTAGAAAAGTCACTGGCATTACCAGAACCAATTTAGCAACACTTGGAGACTTTCCTTTTTGGTATTTCTCTAGTGCTTTGAGGTTGGAATATTGGTTATTTTTTTCGACTTTAACAAAAATGCTCGACTCGCCATAATGATAAATATCATGTTGAGCACGCTGAGATTCACCATCTACAATCACATTTTCATGGACCTTATTGGCAAGGTCGTAATGCCCTTTAGACTTACGAAAAAAACGCACTTTTGCATGTTTTTTAGTATGTTTGCTGTTTGGAACACCTAAAAACACATCATTAATCGGTGTGATTAAAGCATCAAGTTTATTTTGCTGAATGGTCTCAACAATCTCTTGTTTTAACTCATTGGATAAGACTTCGTCACCATCTAGATTGAGTACCCAATCATTGCGGCATTTTGCTAAAGCCAAACTTTTTTGACCAGCATAACCTTGCCAGTCCTGATGGGAAATTTGCGTATTTTCAAAGCGCTCTGCAATTTCATAAGTATTATCAGTACTGCCAGAGTCTAAAATAATGACTTCATCAAACTCACTGACACTTTGTAATGTTCGCTCTAACCAAGCTCCACAATTTAAAGTAACAATATAGACACTACATGGAATTTTATTCATAACTTATAACGTCCTTTAGCAAGGGCGATACGCATCTGTAAAGCATTCATGGCACCATGCGTGCTGACACGTGGAATATTAAATTGATTAACTGCTTCGTAAGCTTCGATTTTTTTACGAGTCGATACTGCGTTTTTAAAGCCAATCTCTTCAGCCATTTTCTGATGCTTTTCGTTAAATCGACCAAATGGATAGGCAAAGCTCGGACACTTCCCAACTAATGCTTCAACGTCACGTTTAGACTGAAGCATCTCATCATAAGCAGTTTGATCATCAAGCTTAAGTAAGTTCACATGATGTTGAGTATGCGCACCGAACTCAATTAAGTCAGAATTCGCCATTTCATGAATTTGCTCATGAGTTAGCTTTTCAATTCCTTCAATTTTCGTCGCCAAATAAATGGTTGCTTTCGCATTATATTTTTTCAGTAATGGATAGGCATAAAGATAATTATCCATAAAGCCATCATCAAAACTTAAAGCAACGACATTCTTTTGATTACGGTATTGTTCAAGCTCAGAGACAAAACAGAAGATAGCCCCTTTACGTGTCAACAACTGTAAGAGTTGTTCAAACTTTTCAGGGGGCATGTTCATACCAGAGGCTGCATCTTTAGGAGTAACCTGATGCAACATGACAATGCGTGGTAGTTTGTTCGAACGAAACGGAAGCCAGAAAGTATAATTACCCAGCACATATAACAGTGCAGCAAGTACTAATAGGCCTACCGCAACGTACAAAAACCACATCATGCATAAACCTCATGTGACCATTCATAATCTTCTGAAAAGGGCTGCTTAAATGTCACTTCAACCATAAACTGGGTGATGCGTTTAGCATTGAAAGACCTACGCGTTTTCTCCCAGCCCTCTTTCGCTATTTTTTCAGCCTGCTCTGGATTTTGATCAAAGAATTGGATCTTCTTAGCCAAGTCAAACTGATCATCAAAGTAAACCACTTCCTGCTCAGTATAGAGCTTTTCAAAGCCAGGAATTCTTGGGCTAAAAGTGAGTAAACCATTACCAGTCAGCTGTACAATACGGTCAGAACTATACAAGGTTACATCATTACGGCGTGAGTAATTAAGTCCCATTTTTGTTTCAGACAAAACCTTATAATAAGCTTTACCGTAAACGCCAGGTTGCTCAAAACAACCATAATATTGATAGTTTACATGACCTTGTTGCAGAGCATCTGCCAAATCTTTTAAGAATTTTTCACGCTCAGGTTCTTTATAGACCACACCGCAGAAGATAAATGTCTTGTCAGTCTTAGAATTGGAAAACTGCTGTAGTGTTTCAACATTACGATGCCCCACATTAGGTAGATAGGCTACGCTTAAATGAGGCTGCTTTAATTTCTGTAGATACTCACCACCAGTTGTACAGAAAATAGCATCTAAATACGGAGAGAATGCTTTTACAAAGCCAAGTTTGCTCTCTAAATAAAGCGGATCAACATACCAAAATGCAATTTTAGTATTTGGATAAACTTCTTTAATTTGTCTTAGAACATCTGGACTCATCAAGTCACTATGACCAATAAGTACCAGATCAGGCTCAATGTTATTGACGACTTTTAATACTTCTTTGTTGGCCCAATTAGCACCCAATTTTTTTGTTTTAAAAATGGTGCCCATTCGAGCCATATCACGAAAACTAAAATCATAAACGAAATGGCCATTTTCAATTAATCCGGCAGAAATTTTACGGTCTGTGCAGTAAAAATGTGCGCCTTGTTTATTAAAGCCAAAATTTGCGATATGCAATATTTTCATTCTTAACTCTATAATTCCATCAATTCTGGAGATGAACTAAAATATTATATCATGCCTGAAATTATGTAGACCCTGTTATCAAAATATAGGATGATATCGCGCTTTTACACTTGGAACAGCTTGGCGTGATTTTTCGTCTCAAAACAGGAAAGTTATGGTTCTTTATTTATTGCTTTATGCTGCTTGTTCCATCATGCATTATTTCCAGTGATGGTTTTTTCAAAGCCTTATATCCGCTTATTTTTTTCGTTTTTTTAATTTATCATTACCGCCGTTTTTTTTGGCTTAGCTTACCTATTTATCTTTTAAGTCCTTTTGCACTGTACTACGAAATTACCTATAACGCCCCAACTGAAATTTCAGTATGGCTCACAATTTTGGGTAGCTCTACAACTGAAGGTAAAGTTTATTTATCAACATTAGATCTTCCTTTAGCACTTGGTTTGATTATCGCTTATATCATTCCCTTAGTTTTCTTTTATTATTTTATTCCAAATCAAAGATTAAACACTCCTATATGGCTACGTATTTTAGCATTATGTCTTATTTTTTCACCCATTCAACGCTACTTCAAAGCACCTGATCATCAGCAAGGATTTCTAAATGTATATCGCCATTTTAAACAGTCTTATCCTTTAAATTTAGTTCTTGGTTTACCAGCAGCAAGTCTTGAAGTAAATCGTGTAAAAGACTTCATAGCCACACAGAACGAAATTGAATGCACACAAGTTAAGGAAACTCGCCCTACCATTACGGTATTAGTTATTGGGGAAAGTGCTCGACGCGACCGTTTAAGTTTATTTGGCTATACCAAAAATAATACGACGCCTTATCTAGAAAAATATAAGAAAGATTTATGGTTATTTGATAATACGATTTCAGGCTCTTATATGACCAGTAAGTCTGTACCCACCTTATTAACAGGAAAGCTCAACGGAACTGATAATTTAAGCCCTTCTATTGTGAATGCGTTCAATGCAGCAGGCTACAAAACTTACTGGTTTAGCGCACAAGCTCAATATGGAGAATATGATTCTCTTGTTTCAGCCTATGCATCTTCTGCTCAAGAAACCCAATTTTTGACGCAACATTCATATTCAGCATCACTAGAAACGCATTACGATGAAGAGCTACTCAAATCATTTGATCGAGCATTAGCAGAAAAAACGCACCATAAATTCATTGTGTTACACCTTTATGGTTCACATGCAGATTTTGCAAAACGCTATCCACCACAATTTAATAAATTTAAAGATACCTATGACAATACGGTACTTTATACAGACTATCTACTCAATGAAGTTATTCAAAAATTAAAAGCAACCAATGTGGACGCCAACTTAATTTACACATCTGACCATGGACTGAACCTTGGAGAATGTAAAGAAAATAGCTCACTGCATTTAGATATGAAAAATAACTTCGATGTTCCGTTAATTATGTGGAGCTCAAACTCATGGAAGCAACATCATCCAGAGATGGCGAGTACCCTTTTTAAAGAACAAAGTAGTGCTATTAGTTCAATTAATATATTACCTACACTCTTAGATATGAGAGGTATTCACTGTAAAAACATTTCTCAAGAGAGATCGTTATTTAATTCGAAATACAAAACATATCCAAGAGAAATTTTAGCAACATCAGAAACGGTCAACTATGATAAAGGCCATGATGACAGCCAATGTCATTTAGTGATTTGATGCACAACCCGATCCGCTTCCTGCAGGACCTGTCCTTCAGGAAGCAAATTTATATCAAATACATTTGCGATTAACTTTTCCTCTAGCAGCCTATCAACCGAATTTGTAATACGATCTTGTTTGAGTCTGTCCATTGCAATCACACCGACTCGGCAACCTGCGGTAAGCGCCTCATAAATCATAGAAACACTATCTTCTGTTACCCACACCGCTTCTGCCTTTTGCATTTCCTCAAAAATCCAACCTTGAGGTGTTTGCTCAACTGGACATATCTGTAATTTTTTGGCTGAACTTTGTTGTTTTAAAATGTCTATAAAACCAGCGGGAGTCCGACGTGAAGTCGTCAGAATAATTTCAGAATCTGGATTATGCTCAACAATTTTTTGAACACTGCTTAATACTTTGTTTTGGTTCCATTGGTGACGTTTAGATGAACCACCCAAAGCAATTAAAATTCTGGCTGCTTGATGGCGGTTTTCATTACAAATTGGATTGAGTGCACCACATGTAACAATAACGTGACTATTTGCTGGAATACCGTCGTGCTCTGGAATCACAGCATAGTCGAACCAAGCAATAGGTAAATTTGGCTTCATTAAGATAACAGTCTTCGCCTTTTTAAAAATTTTACCCAGTAACCAGACACGAAAGTGCGTATGGCTCCCGACTCCAAATATAAAATCGGGTGCTTGTTCAAATAGAGTATTTTTTGAAGAGAAAAATGCTTTGATTAAAGAGCCAATGGGCAAGTTATGAATAGAGACTTCTTCAAAAGTTGCATTTGCCTGCTGTCTTTGCATCGCCTGAAATAAACCTAAAGCCTGTGAACGATGCCCTGCTTTACCATCAGAGACATAGACAATATGCATAAAAACTCCCTAACCAAAAAATAAAAAGGCGAAACCAATGTTCGCCTTTTCATGTTAACGGATTAACTTATTTTACGTAAGTTAACCAGTGTTCATATTTCGGATTTCTACCTTGAACTGCATCAAAGTAAGTTTTCTGGATTTCAGTGGTAATTGGGCCACGGCTACCCGAACCGATTGGACGGTCATCGTATTCACGAATTGGTGTTACTTCAGCAGCAGTACCTGTGAAGAATGCTTCGTCTGCAATATAGAATTCGTCACGTGTAATACGGCGCTCAACAACTTGATACCCAAGATCTCTAGCAATTGTCATCACAGTTTGACGTGTAATACCGTCAAGTGCACCCCCAGCGATATCTGGAGTGTGTAAAACACCATCTTTAATTAAGAATACGTTTTCACCTGAACCTTGGCATACATAACCTTGTGGGTCCATGAGCATTGCTTCATCGTAACCAGAGTGAGCAACTTCTTGGTGAGCAAGAATTGACAACGTGTAGTTACCAGATGCTTTTGCTTTACACATGGTCACGTTTGGATGATGGTGAGTAAATGATGAAGTTTTAACGCGGATACCCTTCGCCATTGCTTCATCACCAAGGTATGCACCCCACGCCCATGCTGCAACAGCGGCATGAATAGTGTTATTTGTTGCAGCAATACCTAGTTTTTCTGAACCGATCCAAATAAGCGGACGTAAATAGCAAGAAGCTAATTTATTTTCACGTACAACATCGATTTGTGCTTGCTCAAGCGTTGCTTGATCATACGGCACTTTCATTTGATAAATTTTTGCTGAATTTAACAAACGTTTTGTGTGGTCTTGGAGACGGAAAATTGCAGTACCTTTAGGCGTTTCATAAGCACGAACACCCTCAAATACGCCCATACTGTAGTGTAATGTATGGGTTAAAACGTGAATCTTTGCATCACGCCAATCAATTAATTTTCCATCTTGCCAAATAAAACCATCACGATCAGCCAAATTCATGGAACACTCCAAATTGTTATAAAATCATTCACTATCCAACTCAACCGAGGCGGTTGGGTCTATTAATCTTTGCCATAAATTGCAAACGACCGCACGGGTACTACGCCAGTCCGCTGCGCTTACTTGCATGGATTGATTCGCAAGGGCTAAGCGGTGGCTTTCGGCACGTTCACTAAGATAGGCTCGAATTAATGCTGTGGCATCTTCACTGGATAAGCAGTCTGCTTTAGCAGCATCTTCTAATATTCTTACATTATCAGAATAATGGGCGAGATCTGGTTTCGTCCCGCTCCATGCAAGTACAGCATACTGTGCCATAAATTCGATATCTACGATACCACCTGCGTCCTGTTTTAAATGAAAAATACCATGTTTTTTTTGTTCAGAAGACGAACCTAAGTGGTCTTTCATTTTCTGACGCATTTTCAACACTTCTTCACGAACATAAGCCTCATCTCTAGATTGAGTCAATATCTCGCGGCGAAATATTTCAAATTTTTGGCAAAGCGTTTCATCACCTGCTATAGAGCGTGCTCGAACGAGTGCCTGATGCTCCCAAAGCCATGCACTTTTCAACTGATAGTGTTCATAGGCTTTCAGACTGGTCACTAATAAACCAGCTTCACCTGAGGGTCTTAAGCGTGTATCAATTTCATAGACGCGGCCATCAAGCGTTTGAGTGGTCATGAGTGACATAAACTTTTGAGCAACACGCATAGCAAACTCAAAGCCAGTAATCGCCTTGGTTCCATCAGTGTCGGCTTGTTCATCAAGATAGTGAATAAAGACAAGATCCAAGTCAGAACCATAGCCCAGTTCAATGCCACCCACTTTGCCATAACCAATGACAGCAAAGGCTTTATAGTCAAGAGAGCAACGTTTTCCCTCAACATCCTTTGGGTAACCATGACGTTTTGCTACGGTCTGATAAGCTAAATGGAGAGTTGCATTAACACTCACTTCAGCAATATCTGTTAATGCATCGGACACCTTCATGAGAGGACTTTCAGCTAATACATCACTTGCAGCGACCGTGAGCACATTACTCTTTTTAAACAAGCGAAGTACCCGCATTTGGTCTTCAACTTGATCAATTTCGATGCGAAGCAATTGCTGACGTAATGAGTCTTCCAAGTCCTTACGTTTTGGTAACTCAAAGTCCATCGATAAGAACTCATCCAGCAGTACCGGATACTGTGTCAGTTCTTCACAAATCCACGGGCTCACCGTCGCCATTTTCACTAAGCGTTGTAATGCCCCCTTACTTTCAATCAGCATCACCAAATACACGGTTCGACGCATGACTGATTCAATCAGCGGCATTAAACGTAATAATGCAGTTTGTGGTTGTTCGGACTGCAAGATCGCTTCAATCAAATGAGGCCAAAACGTTTTTAAACGCTGCACAGCATTTGAAGGAAGTTTTTTAAGTGCATGGCCATGCCAGAACTCATGAATCAGATTTTTCGCATTGTCATCTAGCACTTCATCTAGCTGCTGCTCTAACTGTCCAAAGTTCTCGGTTGCTGCATTAGAACTGGTATCTTCAATCAGCTGTTTAAATTGAACTTTTACTTTTTGGCGTTTCTCGTTAAGAACATCAAAAAACTCATTCCAGCTAGCGAAACCTAAGGTATCTATAATGCGTTGTCTTAACTCAACTTCTTCTGGCAATAGCTGTGTTTGCTGATCATTAAGTGCTTGAATCGCATGTTCAACACGGCGTAAAAACAGGTAAGCATCTTCAAGCTCTAAAACGGCTTGTTTTTCTAACAAACCCGCCTCACCAATATGCTCAAGACTGACTAAGCACTGACGGTCTTGTAACTCACGTTTAGATCCGCCGTAAATAAGCTGGAAGACCTGAACAATAAACTCAATTTCGCGAATGCCACCCGCCCCGAGTTTAATGTCATCTTCAATATGTCGGCGCAGGACTTCGCGCTCAATCATCGCTTTCATGTCACGCATAGCAGCAAAAGCAGTGTAGTCCACATAACGACGGAACACAAAAGGACGTGTCATTTCCAACAAGTCTTGCCCTTCTTTACCGCCAGTCACAACACGCGCTTTAATCCATGCATAACGTTCCCATTCACGACCATGCTGACTTAAATATTTTTCTAAAGCTGCATGACTAATCGCTAATGCTGAGCCATCTCCCCAAGGGCGTAAGCGCATGTCTACTCGAAACACAAAACCATCTGCGGTGATATGTTCAAGTAAATAAATAAGTTTTTGTCCCCATAAAATACAGAACTGCTGTACATCAATGCATTTGCGGCCGTTGGTTTCACCTTGTTCATCAAAGGCAAAAATCAGGTCGATATCACTCGATAAATTAAGCTCTTGTGCACCAAGCTTACCCATGGCAACCACAATCAAATCTTGAACTTTGCCTGAATAACTTAACGGTTCACCGTGTTTAGCAACTAGTGCTACACGAGCAAAAGCTTTTGCTGCACAAATGCTGGCATCAGCAAAATCAGAAAGTTCGCGCGTGAGTGTGACAACATCGGTCAGCTGATTGGCATCCTGCCAAATCCAACGAAACATTAAACGACTGCGTAAAATACGAAGTACACGCATCCAAGTTGTTTCATCGGCAATGTCATCGAGTGTGGTGTCTACAAATTGATAAATCTGATCAGTTGAGAGCGGCGCAGCAAATTGATCTAATTGATAATCTTGTTCTAAAACAGCCTGATGTAACCCCAAAACTTGTTCCGCGTATTGACTAGCACGCAATGTTTTTTGTAACTGCTCCGCATTCATATAAAAAAGCTCTTTTCCTCAGACTCTCTTTTTAGTTATAGCAGTTCATGTAGTAATAGGAAAAGGGATTAAACTAATTTTGCTTCCGATGTGTTTTGTTCTTCTACATGAAGCTCGGGAACTTCTTGGGCAGAAGGTAATAAAACTTTAAATGTCGTTCCAATACCTTTTTGCGAATTCACGCTAATCTTACCCTGATTAATCTCGATAAACCGCTTACATAAACTTAAACCTAATCCCGCGCCTTTTTCACCTGCTGTTCCCTTAAAGCTCGCTGTAATACGCGGATGGAATAAATTTGCCATTTGTTGTTCGCTCATACCAAGACCAGTATCACGTACAGTGATTTCGACATTTGTGCCTACCTGCTTCGCTTCAATGAACACTTTGCCAGAGCCATCAACATCGGTAAATTTCAATGCATTTGACACCAAGTTTTGGATCACGGAAGTCATCATATTGATATCGGCATAGATTTTTAAATCTTCGGAAACCGCATTTACCAATTCAATATTTTTCTTTAAAGCCAACGTATGCAACACATCGCAAACAATATTGCTGACTTGTCTAAGCTTAAAATTAATTGGGTGATAAACAAAACGTCCACCCTCTGCCATCGCCCATGTCAGCAAACTTTCAAGTAAATTATAGGTCGATTGAGAAGTGTCGTATAAATAGTCAGCAATATTTTGAATACTCGATTCATCCAGTGTTTCACGCTCTTTAGCTAACACTTCGGAGAAACCTAACAAGCCATGAAATGGCGCCCGCAAGTCATGCGAAATAATAGAAAAGAACTTTGTTTTACTCGAGTTAAGCGCAACTTGCTGCTCATAGAGTTCATTTAACTCTTCATAATTAAATTTCAACTCGACTTGTTGCATAAAACTAGAACAATAATCGAGCAACAACTGAATTTGATCATCTTCAAAACAAGTTTCATCGTCATCGAAGAAAACTGCAAATCCCATAGATGTCTGGTCGGGTTGCACCAAATGGACAGCTAAAGCACGACTACAGTCAATATTAAGCTCTTTTAAATAGTTGATTAAATTTTGATAAGAAGGATGATCGTGATGAATCACCTGTTGTTTAGCAAAACATTGTTTTAAGTGTCTTGAAGGTTTAAATGAAATGGCAGTCATGCCTTCAGGACAATGATGCCAAAAGTAAGGTTCCTGATTAAAGGTAAGCAAAGCTTTTTGACACTTCAACAGGCGAACACTAAACCGGAAAAATTGCTCAATGTAGTTCTGCTCGGCATTTAATCCAAGTAATAGTGAAATTCTACAAGCACTTAATTGCTCGACCTGATGTAGTTCTAATCGCTGTGTCATGCCCGCCTCACAGATTTTGTCGTTGTTAGTCGGAACCGCTCTTTGAGAAATGTACTTATAATCATTATGATCTAATACAAACTTTAACACAGTACATTAAAAGAGCAACTTTCTTTTCGAAATAGAAATGTGAAGTTTCAATTAAAGGTTTTCAGATACATAAAATGGGTATGCTTTAGAAAAATACAACAATTATTTGAAGGTGATGAGTTGTAAGATGTTAGAAATGCGAGTTTATAAATAGTAGAAAGATGGTCAAAAAACATTATTTAAATTAGAGCTTAGAATTTCTCTTGATTCGTCCTTAATATATTTTATTTTCAATCTACCTCAGTCCATTTTTGAACTTTCCGTCTCTTTAAAAAGCCCAACAACAGCAGCAATGTTAGCTATCTAATCTTTTAAATTTTCCATATGATCTTATTCCTTCACTAACACACTTGGAATAACAGGCATTCCACACCACTCCGCAATACTGTTATAACTTCTTCCTAGACTTTTAATCAGATCTAAAGCCTTCCCCCCTTTTTCGGCAAAACCATTTGCTTCAGTTTCTACTTCATTAGCATCTTTCAAAAATTTAGATAATTTTTTCATTCCATTGGAATTTTTAATGTGCTCTGGTTTATCTGAATTTCTATGAAGTTCCAAAGCATTCTGAATTATTGCAAGTTTATTTTTTAAAGCTTCGCTATTAGTAAGATCAATCAATTCTTCAAGATAATCAATCGTTTTACTGAACTCAGCTTTATGATTGATCACATTAGATTGCGTATTATGTAACTGATTAATAATGGTAATAGGTGGAGGAGAAATTGGCGAAAGCGCTTTGTCTATTATTGCTTCCAAACTCAATATTCGTCCTTGTTGCAATGCAATAATCTCTTTTTGAGACTCAATCTGAAATTTAAATAGATTAAGCTGATTTTTTAGCTCTAAGGCTTTCAATGGAGAAATAGCAAACTCTTCTACACTTCGTTGTCCTTTCAGTACTTGCTTATACTCATATAAAGCTTTTTCAATCGTTTCGATATTTCCATCTTCTGATTGAATAATCATACGCACAGTCAAATCATGTTGTTCAATTTTGACTGTTGCATTCTGATCCGGATATTTATCTCTCAAGACTGTCCCAAAATAATTGAGAATACTTAAGCCAGCTTGATAATATGCGGATTCAAACTGAATACATCTATCAATTTTGATACTTTCATTTCTTCGTACATCAATTTCAATTACCTTAAGCTCATTATGAACATTTTCAATTCCGAATATTAAAAATTGATGATCAAAATCATTAGGTAATAAATCGGTTAAGTCATCATAAGCACTTTCAAAAGTACCAATGAAACTACTTCCAATATGATCATTAACTTTTAATTCGTCTTTAATCACAGAATTCTTTAAGGTAATTAAGATAGGCAAACTAACCTCTTCTATATTTTTATTATTTATTTTTTTAAATATAAACGCAGAAATAGCATCTAGGTTATTCTCCATCTTTAAGGACAATCCGTTTTTAATCACCCCTAAAGAATTTCTTGTTGTATTTAAATGAGCTCTAGCTATAGAAAATCTCCACCCATTCTCTAAAAATAATTTTTCAACTCTCTCAGGCATATGTATGAACTGATCAATAGGAGAATCCGGTCGGAACCAATCGGCAGGATCATGAATATTTGAAGAGAACTTTTCTAGAATATTTTTTATTTCACAAAAAGTATCATTATTTTCTTTCAGTAGCGTTTCCCACGCCCCGTTATAGCTCACAACTTTTGTAATATACATTTTTAAACTCTTATTAAATTTAAATTTTTAAGCCAATGTTTTTTAACATTTTTATTATCCTCGAACACTATTTTGTCGATTACTAATTTATTCATAAAATTAGCCTAACAAAAAACCCCTAAGCCGTTAGCTTAGGGGTCTTCGTAGAATCATAAGATTCTGAATCTGGTCCCGAGGGTCGGACTCGAACCGACACGTCATCTCTGACAGCGGATTTTGAGTCCGCCGCGTCTACCAATTTCACCACCTCGGGAGAGGAAGTATGTTTGTGTTGCGTATATTAGCGCGTTTGTAAAACTTGTCAAACCCTAAGTGAATATTATCGTTCACTTTTAGATCATTTAAACATTTTTCATGATTTAGGCTAGAAGCACAGCCATAAAAAAGCGAAAAAGTTTATACTAGGCCCAATTTTTGCGGTGTTTTTTCCTAAATATGCAACTGTCTGACTTTTCCTTTGAATTACCTGATGAACTTATTGCCCGTTACCCTCTCGAATCACGTAGTGCTTCACGTTTATTGCATTTAGATGCAAAGGGTCAGTATCACGATCACATGTTCACAGACATTATCGATCTGTTTGAAGAAGGTGATTTATTGGTACTCAACGATACCAAAGTAATGAAAGCTCGTCTTAAAGGAAAACGTGCCACAGGCGGTGCTATTGAAATTTTGGTTGAGCGTATGCTGAACCACACCACAGCGTATTGCCATATTAAAGCGAGTAACTCACCTAAAGCAGGGGCTGAGCTTTTTGTCGGTGCAAGTAATATTCCTGTGATTGTGCGTGGTCGTCACGAAAACTTATTTGTCGTTGAGTTTTCGCAGCCAATTTTACCTGTACTTGAGCAATATGGTCAGTTACCTATTCCGCCTTACTTTAACCGTGAAGCAGAAGAAATTGACACTGAACGCTATCAAACGGTTTTCCATAACCCAGAAAAAATTGCCAGTGTAGCTGCACCAACTGCAAGCTTGCACTTTGACGAAGAGTTGTTAGCAAAGTTAGATCAAAAGGGCGTTAAGAAAACGTTTGTGACTTTACACGTTGGTGCAGGTACTTTTATGCCTGTACGCACTGACGACATTACCAATCATGTCATGCATAGTGAATGGTGTGATGTTCCTCAAGAAACCATTGATTTAATTTTGGCGACTAAAGCACGTGGCAATAAAGTAATTGCTGTTGGTACAACTGCAACACGTGCCTTAGAAAGTGCAGCCCAAGCACACGGCGGAAAAATCGCGGCCTGGAATGGTGATACGCAAATCTTTATTTACCCGGGCTATGAGTTCTGCATCGTAGATCGTTTAATTACTAACTTCCATTTACCTGAGTCTACCCTGCTCATGCTAGTTTCAGCATTGTCGAATCGAGACAATATTTTGGCTGCTTATGAACATGCAGTTAAAGACCGCTATCGCTTCTTTAGTTATGGCGATGCAATGCTGATTGATAAATTAGAAGTTTAAAAATTAAAGCTGGGTTAAATCTTATTATTTAATTTGAGGTTTAACCCAGCAACTATAATTAAAATAAAAATAGTCTTGGTATTTCTATTTATCTCTTTCAATTTAAAAGATAATCTAGAGTTAGCACTTTATGATAATCAACTCATTAATTTCATGCCAATTGATACCGTACAACAAGCACTTCATATAAGACGTAAAAAAAATACACAGGTCTTTCGTAATATTGCTCGACTTTGGGACGCGGGACAAAAGTCACAAACAGATCAAGAACTCTTAAACGCGTTACATCCATGGCGTGAAGACCATAACCTTCGTTTTGTTAATGTACTGCCACATTTGTTAGGTATTTGCAGTATTACGACTTTATTATTTGGATACTTTTTTCACCCTCATATTCAATATATTTGGAGTCTCTTATGGGCATTTTTAACTGGTTTCCTAGCCTACTTGCTCTATGAACCGCAAAAACCTCTAACCGAAGTTATTCACTATTTAGAACAGCGTATGACTGCTTTACGTTATGGCCTACAGTTTCAGCAGTTACCAGCTTATCTACCAATTCAAGCCCAACCCATTTTGGTATTAAGCAGACTAAAACAATATTTCCCATTGTTTAATCGAGGCAATGAAGCTAATGAAATTACAGAGTTTGCTTCAGTGACATGGAATGATGGCATTACAAATCATCAAGTCCTGCTATTTAAATACCACTATGTAAATAATTTACCTATTCTTCAAGATCAGAACAGCGATAAAAAAATAGTAAAAGAGATTCATAAAGATTTATGGGGCGCTTTTATTTTTCAAATGCCAGCCTTAGGTATTGCTGTAAGTAAACAACGTTCTCGCTTTTTTGAACCATACTTATGCGAATGGCAAAGTACTGACATTCTGATTAACCAAGAGCTCAATATCTTCGGTACTGACCAGCACCAGTTAGCTAAAGAAATTAGTCCAAGTTTAACTTTAAAACTTCATGATTTTTTTCAACATTTTACCGGTGATTTAATTTATCATCATGAAGAGCAAATATTATGTTATCTCGGTGAGCAAGATCTTTTTCAAACCACCAGCAAACGTAGTGAAATTCATGATATTCCAGCATTACGTGGACATTTACGTACCATGACCATGCCGCAATATGAAAAATTTCAGCAATTCATGCTTAATTTAATTAAATAAATCTTTCGTAGTGCCGAACTGGCAACTTATTAAAAAATAAGAAGTTAAAAGGCTCAATGAGGGAATAAAAATAAGAGGAGTGAAAATGAAAGGCTTATTCATTTTCTTGGGGATTTTCGTCGTACTGATTGCGTGGGGCATCCACATTCGTAACAACATTGTGCGTTATTTTAACGCGACCAAACGTGCTTGGGCAGAGGTAGCAAATTTCGAACGCAAAAAAGTAAAAACACTTGAAGCATTAGAAACTACTATCAATCAATATACTCAGTTCGAGAAGTCGACTTTAGAAAAAGTGACTGCTTTACGTCAGCAAATTCTCAGTTTAAATGTCGATCATACTGATATTGCTCAATTACAGCAGATTGAAAAAATGAGCAAAGAGCTGATCCGTAGCCTAAATGTCGTGGTTGAAAACTATCCTGAACTAAAAGCAGATACGCTCTATAGCAAAATGATGGATGATATTCAGGAACAAAACGAAAATGTTGGCGCGGCAATCAGCATTTTTAACCGCAACGTCGAAGTATTTAATAACCAGATTGAAGTGTTCCCAAATAACCTGATCAATACAATGTCCTTATCTAAAAAAGCAATTCGTCCTTTTCGCGATAATTTGGCTACAGACAATTTTGACTACAAACCTAACTTTTAGTCTAAATAAAAAAGTGCTCATTCAATCGGAAAATTGACCTATTTTATAGCCAGCTACATTTAGTAGTAGAACTACTTGGCAGAATCAAGGAAAATAGCCCTCTTATTTTTAGGGCTATTTGTGTTTTTAAATTGGTCTTCCCGTTTAAAGCTCATAATGTTACAGCCCCTATTTAGCAGCGAACTGTTTTTTCGCCCTTGCACTGCCCTACGGTATTGCTTGCTATTGTTCAGGATTTTTAGATGAAGTTTGAAAAATTAGGTCAGTCGGGTCGTGCCCGTCGTGGTCGTTTAACTTTAGAACACGGTGTTGTTGAAACACCTGTTTTTATGCCAGTGGGGACTTACGGTACAGTCAAAGGCATGTTGCCGCGTGATATCGAAGATATTCAGGCACAAATTATTTTAGGTAATACCTTCCATTTATATTTACGCCCGGGCCTTGAAGTAATCAAGCAACACGGCGGATTGCACGACTTTATTAAATGGAATAAGCCAATTTTGACTGACTCTGGCGGCTTCCAAGTATTTAGTCTTGGCGCTATGCGTAAAATTAAGGAAGAAGGTGTTACTTTCCGTTCTCCGATTGATGGTTCAAAAGTGTTTTTATCGCCTGAAATTTCAATGGAAATTCAGCATGTATTGAACTCTGACATCGTTATGATTTTTGATGAATGTACTCCTTATCCAGCTACACACGAAGAAGCACAAAAATCATTACAGCTTTCTTTGCGCTGGGCAAAACGTTGTAAAACGCATCACCACGATGAGCTTAAAAATAAAAATGCCTTATTCGGCATTATTCAAGGCGGCATGTATGAAGACTTACGTGACGAGTCTTTAAATGGCTTACTTGAAGTTGGTTTCGATGGTTATGCAATTGGTGGTTTATCTGTAGGTGAACCAAAAGAAGAGATGATCAAAGTTTTAGATTATCTTCCAAACAAAATGCCACAGGACAAACCACGTTACTTAATGGGCGTAGGTAAACCTGAAGATATCGTTGAAGCGGTGCGCCGTGGTGTCGATATGTTTGACTGCGTAATGCCAACTCGTAACGCACGTAATGGTCATTATTTTGTCACTGATGGTCTGGTACGTATTCGTAATAGTAAATATCGCCATGACCAAGGGCCTCTTGACCCACACTGCGATTGCTATACATGTAAGAACTTTACCCGTGCTTATCTGTTCCATCTTGAAAAATGTGGAGAGATGTTAGCGTCTATGCTTGGTACCATTCATAACTTACGTTATTACCAACGTTTAACTGAAGGTATGCGTGATGCATTAGATAATGGCACTTTTGATGAATTTGTTCAGGACTTTTATGCCCGCCGCGGATTAGAAGTTCCACCTTGCCCTGTCGATGAATAAGCGAGATTTGCGCTCAACCGCAAGACAAGGTAAATTGCAAAACGAATTAGGATTATGTCAGGTATCTGACTCATATTTTTTAACTTTAGGAAATTAAAATGAGCTTGTTCATTTCTACTGCACATGCAGCTCCAGCAGCAGCCCAAAGCCCGGGTCTTTTGCCAAACATTTTGATGATTGTTGTATTCGTTGCAATCTTCTATTTCTTAATCTGGCGCCCTCAAGCAAAACGCGCAAAAGAACACCGTTCTTTAATCGAAAGCTTAGGTGTAGGTAGCGAAGTTGTTTTTGCTGGTGGTTTAATGGGCAAAGTAACCAAACTTGAAGGTGACTATGCGGTTGTTGAACTTAACCGTGGTGTAGAAGTAAAAATTCAGCGTGCCAGCGTAATTTCTGTATTACCTGAAGGCACTCTAAATAACCTTTAATCATAAAACAGTCGTGCTTTAGCACGGCTTTTTCATTTAAGAAGAAAGCGAATGCGTTACCCTGCATGGAAATATTTACTGATTCTGGTTGTTCTGGTAGTCAGTACATTATACGCACTGCCTAGTCTATATCCGGATGAGCCCGCAGTTCAAATTTCCGGTGCCAAAGCTGGTACCCAAATTGATCAAAGTGTGGTGCAAAAAGCAGAGCAAATTTTAAAAACAGCAAATATTGCGAGCCACGATAATACTTTTACAAATAATGCTGCCCTCTTGCGTGTCAGCTCTTCTGAAGCGCAATTAAAAGCAAAAGAAGTATTACGCCGTGACTTAGGTGATCAATATGTTGTTGCCCTAAACCTTGCACCAACTACACCAGAATGGTTGCAAAAAATTGGGGCTAAACCAATGAAACTTGGTTTGGACTTACGTGGTGGTGTCCACTTCTTGCTAGAAGTAGATATGGACAAAGCCATTTCCCAACGTATGGAAACCTCTGCAACTGATTTGCGTCGTCAGTTCCGTGAAAACAAAATTAAATTTAACAACCTTGCGTTAAATAATAATGTGATCACTGTTCAATTTGCTGACAACGCTGATCGTGATGCAGCAATGGATTTTTTACGCCGTAATGGTAATGAATATACCCAACAGGCATTAGCGAGCACGACAGGTTCCACCTTAAAACTCTCTTATACCGATGTACGTCGTCAAGAAATTCAGGCATATGCAGTTAATCAGAACTTAACAACACTACGTAACCGTATTAACGAACTTGGTGTTGCAGAAGCATTAGTACAAAGTCAGGGTAGCAACCGTATTGTCGTTGAATTACCGGGTGTTCAAGATACAGCAGAAGCTAAACGTGTTTTAGGCCGTACTGCTAACCTCGAATTCCGTTTGGTATCTGACTTAAATGATCAATATATTGACCCATATACGGGTAAATATAACGGTCAACCTTTACCTCCAGGTACAGAAGTTTTTGCTTATCAATCTTTAGATAGCGGTCGTCAACTTTTGTTGCAACGTAACCGTATCTTGACTGGTGAACGTGTTCAAAATGCGAGCTCTGGCTTTAGCCAAGACTCTGGCGGTGCCGAAGTAAATATTACGCTCGACAGTGCTGGTGGTAAGCTCATGTCAGATGCAACCCGTAATGCTGTTGGTAAACGCATGGCGGTATTGTTCATCGAAAACAAGCAAAAGATTAGCTACGTTACAGATCCAAAAACTGGTGCTCAAACAGAAGTTCGTACGCCATATACAGAGTCTGTCGTCATTAATGCTGCAACTGTTCAAGCTGTTTTAGGTTCAACTTTCCGTATTACTGGGTTAAGTTCTCCTCAAGAAGCATCTGAACTTGCATTAATGCTGCGTGCTGGTGCTTTAGCTGCGCCAATGTACTTCGTTGAAGAACGTGTTGTTGGTCCAAGCCTTGGTCAAGAAAACATTGATAAAGGTGTACTCTCAACTCAAATCGGTTTCTTACTTGTCGCAATCTGGATGGTCGTATTCTTCCGCGTATTCGGTTTAATTGCGAACTTTGCGCTTGTATTTAACTTGGCAATGATTTTAACCGTGATGTCTTGGATAGGGGCTTCCCTCACCTTACCAGGTATTGCTGGTATCGTTATTACCATTGGTATGGCGGTCGATGCCAACGTACTGATATGTGAGCGTATTCGAGAGGAAATGCTCTGGGGTGCCTCACCCAAACAGGCCATTGTGGCAGGTTATGATCGAGCCTATAACACCATCTTTGACTCGAACTTAACCACGTTCCTCGTTGCTTTCATTCTGTTTGCAATTGGTACAGGCCCGATTAAAGGTTTCGCCGTAACATTAATGATTGGTATTGTATGTTCGATGTTTACTGCAATTACAGTAACACGTGCAATCGTACAGCTCATTTATGGTAAACGCCGTAATTTGAAAAAGTTGAGCATTTAAGGAGATCTATGATGACTAAAGTGACTCAACAGCCTTCAAAACAATATGGTCGTCCGGATGATGCAAAAATCATCCCGTTCATGAAGATTGCTAAACCAGCAGCAATCTTCTCGATCCTTATTACTTTAGCGAGTATTTTCTTTATCGCGACTAAAGGTCTTAACTTAGGTTTGGACTTTACAGGTGGTGTTTCTGCCGAGCTTAACTATGCGCAACCAGCAAATCAGTCTGACGTTATTCAGGCACTCGACAAAGCTGGTTTTAAAGATGCAGTAGTACAAACGCTAGGTAGTAATAAAGACTTACTCGTGCGTATGCCGGTACAAGAAGTTAAGGTTGAAGATCTTAATAACGCGATTACCAAAGCTGTGCAATTACCAAATAACGCTGCCGAAGTTCATAAAGTGGACTCTGTAGGCGGTCAGGTTGGTAATGAGCTTTATGTTCGTTCGGCTGGAGCGGTTGCTCTTGCGCTGATCTTAATGTTGATCTACGTGACCATTCGCTTTGAGTTTAAACTCGCGATGGGTGCCGTAATGTCTTTATTCCATGACATCATCATTATTATTGGTGCATTTGCATTATTCCAATGGCCATTTGACCTTACAGTTTTAGCTGCTGTACTCGCGGTGATTGGCTTCTCGCTTAACGATAACATCGTGGTTTCAGACCGTATCCGTGAAAACTTCCGTAAGATTCGCGGCGCGACTCCACGTGAAATCGTTGATATTGCTTTAACTGAGACTTTACGTCGTACCATCCATACCTCAATGACCTTATTGCTTGTTGTACTCGCAATGATGTTCTTGGGTGGTGATGGCTTACATTGGTTCTCTGTTGCAATGTTTGTGGGTGTCTTTGTCGGAACTTACTCTTCAATTTATATCGGTACAGCATTTGCGTTGTGGCGTGGTCTTAACCGTCAAGACTTCATTGTTCAGGTTAAACCTGAATTTGAAGATGAAATTCCTTGATTATTAAACCAAGATATATAAAAAAACCGCGATTTATTCGCGGTTTTTTTATTAAGCTCAAAACTTATTTACGGCGTAAAGCATCTGAAATAGCCTCAACCAGTTGTTGAGAAATTTCTTGCTTCGATGCTTTTTCTAACTCACGCTTTTTCATATGGTAGCTTTCAGCAAAGAAAACAGTCATCGCATTTTCATCCGAAGCAAAACCAATATCAGCACGAGAAACATCGTTACACGCAATCATGTCTAGTTTTTTAGCAACCAGTTTACCTGCTGCATATTCTTCAACATTCTGCGTTTCGGCAGCAAAGCCCACCATAAATGGACGTTTTTCCTGAGCTGCGATGGTTGCCACAATATCCGGATTTTTCACAAGGGAAACATTCAGCTCATCCCCTGCTTTCTTAATCTTGTGCTCAGCCACTTCCGCAACGCGATAATCGGCGACTGCTGCTGTCGCAATGAAAATGTCGCAACCAGTCTCAAGTGAGTTCATGCTGACATCCAACATTTGTCGTGCAGATGCAACGTTGACACGTTGAACACCGTTTGGTGTATCTAAACTTACAGGTCCGGCAACTAAAGTGACTTTTGCCCCTGCAGCATAACATGCAGCCGCTAAAGCAAATCCCATTTTTCCAGTACTATGGTTTGAGATATAACGAACTGGGTCAATCGCTTCACGTGTTGGTCCAGCAGTAATCACAACTCGCTTACCTGCCAACAAACCAAATTTTTCAGCAATGGCACGTTGGGCTTGATGGAAATAACCAGCGACTTGACGGGCAATTTCTTCTGGTTCTGGCATACGGCCTAAACCGACATCACCACAAGCCTGTTCACCTGAATCCGGCATAATCACATGCACGCCATCTTCAACTAGCGTTTGCAAATTACGCTGAGTTGCTTTTGCAGCCCACATTTGCTGGTTCATTGCTGGTGCAACCCACACAGGTGCTTTAGTCGCTAAAAACAAAGTACTGAGTAAGTCATCTGCCAAACCATTAGCAAACTTAGCCAAGGTGTCACAGCTTGCTGGAGCAACCAGTAACAAATCAGCCCAACGAGCCAATTCAATATGACCCATTCCAGCTTCAGCCTCAGGGTCTAAAAGCTCGGTATGTACAGGGTTTCCAGAAAGAGCCTGAAACGTTAGAGGGGTAATAAATGCTTGAGCTCCGTGTGTCATCACAACCCGAACGTCAAAGCCATAATCTTTAAGACGACGGACCAGAATGGCACTCTTATAGGCAGCAATCCCACCTGTAACAGCTAAAACAATGTTTTTATGAGGAATAACACTTAAATCAAAGCTCACGAACAGGATACCTTTCTGTTGCAGTGGCGCTCACAATAGCATTAAATACGCGCAGACCCAAGATTGATTGGGCAAACAAAATAAAATTTTAAGCAGAATATTGCTGGGGAATATGAATACTTCTATTAAAAATTGGCCAGAACAAGAACGGCCAAGAGAACGGTTATTACAACAAGGCCCTCAAAGCCTCTCTGACTCTGAATTACTTGCGATCTTTCTTCGCTCAGGTTCACGCCAACATTCAGCAGTTGAACTCGCACGCTTACTGATTCAAAAATTTGGAAGCCTCAATGCTGTTTTCGATGCATCTTTCAATGAATTAGCTCAATTTAACGGTATTGGAGCCACCAAGTATTCCCAATTATTGGCCGTAAAAGAGCTTGGACGGCGTTATCTCGATTATCATTTTAGTCAAACTGAGCTAAGCCTTCATTCTTCTCATTTGGTTCTAGATTATCTGCGTTATGAATTAAAAGGTGAGAAACAAGAAGTCTTCGCAGTACTTTGCTTAGATGCCGAATTACGGAAACTGCATTTTAAAAAGTTATTTTTTGGATCAGTTCAGCACTGTGCCGTTTCAGTGAATCAAACCTTACGTTATGCCTTACAACAACATGCTTGCCAATTAGTGATAGCACATAATCACCCATTTGGTTCTGCACAGCCATCTCCTGAAGATATTAAACTCACAAAGCAACTTCAGCAGGCTTGTCAGCTGGTTGAAATACGTTTATTAGACCATTTTATTATCTCACAAGAAGGTAGCTTTTCATTTGCTGAACAACAACTGCTCAACCCTACCACAATAGCCGTTCAATGATATTGACAAAGCTTCACTAAGCTTAGAATATCAAAAACAAAAATAGCGACGTTTAAAATAAAATGATTGTTCGTGAACAGCCCAGTATTTTTAAAGTTTTATTCTCTTGGCGAGGGACGATATTACCAAAAATTTTGCCCTCTTTAGGGGTGGTAATGCTGATTTCGGCAATCATTGGTGGGGTTGAATATATTAATCTCTACCGTTTTCCAGAAATTCCTTTAGTTGGCTTCACCTTAATTGGCGTTGTACTTTCTATTTTTTTAGGCTTTAAAAATACGGCATGTTATGACCGTTGGTGGGAAGCTCGGAAACTATGGGGTGTACTCATTGCGACTTCACGACACTTTGACCGCGACTGTCGTATTTTAACTCAGGCTCGCCGTGAACGAGTCATTCACCACGTTATTGTGTTTGCAAATGTGTTACGTGACCGCTTACGCCGCCAAACAGCCAACCCAACCGAGTTAATACAAACCAGTGGCATGAGCCAACAAGCATTGACCCAGCTATACCAACAGAATAACGCGCCGCAATATACACTTAGCCTTATTCAATGGGAATTATTACAAGCGCTTAAAGAAGGTGAAATCTCAGATATTATTTATGCTCAAATGAATAAGAATGTTGCAGATTTAAGTGTGGTACAGACTGGCTGTGACCGTATTGCAAACACTCCTATTCCTTTTGCTTATTCAGTTTTGCTCAACCGCACTGTTTACTTTTTCTGCTTTATGTTGCCATTTAGTTTGGGTTCTTTACTTGGATTAGCAACACCTCTACTGGTCGGAATTTTGGCATACACATTCTTAGGTCTAGATGCTCTAAGCTCTGAAATCGAAGAGCCTTTCGGTACTCAAAGTAATGACTTACCCTTAGATGCAATGGTACGTAGTATTGAAATTGAACTTTTAGGAACGCTGGGTAAACCAACGCCTCCTCCAATTCAAGCTCAAGATAACAACTTACTCTAGAGCGCTATTAAAGAAAACGCTCCCAAATACCCTGCTGGTCAGTCTTTGGCTTAGGGGTGTTACCCAATTTAATCCATGGCATATTTTCTCCATGGAAATCACTACCAATTGAAACAGCCAAATGATGCTGATCAATCATACGATCAATCATTTGGCGAGTAGATAAAGGATCTACAGGTGGCGGTAACTCCACGGCGTCACCACCACAACTCGCAAATAACTCAATCAAATAACGCGTATTGGTTGCCGATAGGTCATAACGAGTTGGATGAGCTAAAACTGCCAAGCCTTTACTGTTATGAATGACCTCTATTGTTTCTTGTAAACCCAAGCCTTCAAACTTTACAAAGGCGCGTTTACCTTCCTTTAAAAAACGGTCAAAAGCTTGTTGAGGACGGCTCACCACATTCTTTTCAACCAAGGTTTTGGCAATGTGGGTTCTGGTAATACGATCTGGCTGATTTTCAACTTTATCGAGTACATCTTGATAAATATCAAAACCAATACACTTTTTTAACAGTTCACAAATGACTTCTGCTCTTTGTGCTCTAATTCTTTTTTGTTGTTCTAATGCTTCCAAAATTGGTGCTTCATCTTGCATGTTTAAAGCCACAATATGCACGCCATAGCTTTTTTTTGTACTTGGCCTAGACCATTGGCTGGAGATCTCTACACCAGAAATGATTTTTAAATCATGGGCTTGTGCAGCATTTTTTGCACGCTGCAAACCATCCATTGTATCGTGATCAGTGAGCGCCAAGGTATGCAGCTTCACATCCACAGCAGCTTGCACCAGCAATTCCGGAGACAAAGTTCCATCAGAAATATTGCTATGTGTATGTAAATCTATGCCTTGCATCTTTTATACTATGCCATTCACCAAACCTGATCAGATACTCTAACATGAAAGCACTTCTGGACTTTGTTCCATTAATTATTTTCTTCTATTTATATAAAACTGTTGATCCTGCGAATGCACATCACCCCTTGCTTAAACTGATCGGTTCCGCTGGCGGTGTAAATAACAATAATATTCTGGTCGCTACAACAGGCTTAATTATTTCAATGCTTATCGTGTATGGCGCTTTGTTTGTTATCCAAAAATTCCGTTTAGATAAACAGCAGTGGATTGTACTGTTTATGACCGTTATTTTTGGTGGCATTACACTTATGTTAAGCGATGATTTTTATATTCGCTTAAAAGCTGCGATTTTGAACTTGGTATTTGCTGGTGCTTTCTTGGTTTCACCTTGGTTTGGTAAGGAACGTAAACCTCTCATTAAACGTTTATTTGATCCAATTTTAGAGCTAAGTGAAAAAGGTTGGAAAAATTTAAATTTCGCTTGGGCAGCTATGTTTGTCGTCATGTCCGGTTTACATATTTTCTTCGCGTTTTTATTTCATGGCGGAAAATATTGGGGTGAATTTACTGCATTTGGTGACATGATTGTCATGTTTTCATTTATCATTATTCAGTTCATTATTTTACGCAAACATTTTAAGTCAACAGATGCTTAATGTGATTTCGGTTTGATTATAGAGATACGATGACATGCCTTTTTTTGTTCTAAGCTGTACCGATAACGAAGGAACTCTAGAGAAACGTTTAGCAGTACGCCCTCAACATATCGAACGTTTACAAAAACTTGATGATGAAGGTCGTCTTGTTGCCGCTGGAGCTATGCCAAAAGATCCGAATGATCCACAGGCTGGTTTTTACGGTAGTACTATGATTGTAGAGTTTGATAGCCGTGAAGCTTTAGATGAATGGTTAAAAGAAGAACCATTTTTGAAAGAAGGCATTTATAGCCATATTGATGTCAAACCGTTTAATAAAGCATTTCCAAAAGGGTAAACGCATGCAGTTTGCAACCAAAAGCTTTCTTGGCTTGTGTTTGATATGTTCAACTGCCGGAGCAGTTGAACCTGCTGCGACACCAGCAACACCACCCACTGCACCTTCAACTCAGGCTGCCAAACCAGCACCTACTTCTGCAACTGTAGCTAAACCGGCGGCTACCACGACGGCAGCCACAACACAGCCGCTTACAGCAGAACAAATCGCAAAAAATAAGCAGCAGCAAGATGCAAAAATCAAAGCATTAGTTCAAGATCAAGCATCTCGTCTAAAACAGTTAGAACATGCAAACCTTGAAGCACTTGCACAAAACCAAGAGTTACAGCTAAAGAACGATAACTTGTCTGTTCAGGTACAAGTTTTACAAAGTGAACGTAGCGCACAAATGTTCTTATATGGCGCAGTAACACTAGCAGGTGGCGTACTGCTTGGCTTCTTTATTGCGAGTTATGTTTACACCAAACGTCGTCGTCAGTGGTAATTCTGAGCGACTTATTAAACCGAATGAACAAATCAAACCGTATACAAACTGCTGAGCTGGATTGGGAATCTATTGATGGTATTGAGGTTCCCATTTCCAAACAATTTGGTGATGTCTATTTTTCTAAAGATAATGGTCTGCTTGAAACAAGACATGTATTTTTAAATGGCAATGATCTATCAGAACGATTAGCCAATTTACAAGACTTTGAATATTTTAGTGTAGGAGAAACTGGGTTTGGTACTGGTTTAAATATTCTTGCACTCTGGCAGCTTTGGCAGCAGGTCCGTCCCCACAACCATAGCCATTTACATGCAATTAGCGTAGAAAAATTTCCTTTAAGCAAAGCAGATCTCATCCGTGCACTCGATGTATGGGATGAACTTAAGCCACTTGCGAAACAACTTATTGAACAATATCCCTTGCCTATCGCAGGTTGCCATCGTTTAAATTTTCCAGAAGAACGTTTTAGCATCGATCTATGGCTAGGAGATGCGCAAGATATTTTTCCAAGTATGGTAAAAACGAAAGCAGTGAATGCTTGGTTCCTAGATGGATTTGCACCTTCGTGTAATCCAGATATGTGGGAACAAAACGTTTTAAACAATATTGTACGTCTTTCTGACTATGGCACTACCTTTGCCTCGTTTAGTGTAGCTGGTGTTCTCAAACGTGGACTAAAAGCTCATGGCATTGATATTTCACGTCCTCGTGGCTTCGGGCATAAACGTGAAATGCTTAAAGCAGTTTGGAGAGCACCTTTAAGTGAAGACACCGCACTAGAACCAGATAACCATACTTTCAATTTTACACGGCAGCATATTGCCGTTATTGGCGCAGGGATTGCTGGTTTAAGCACAGCATGGGCTTTTGCTGAACGTGGGCACCAAGTTACTCTATTCGAGCGTACAGCGCCTTTATCAGGAGCTTCTGGCAACCCTTTAGCATTGCTCAATCCAAAACTATGCCCAATTGAACAAAGTCATGAGCACCTGATGACTTTAAGCTGGCAACATGCGCTGAATTTCTATAAAAACTTTCAAGCATTTCGCCCAATTCAAATACAGCAAATGGCATTAAAAAATGCCCAAGATCTTCTCGATCTTGCTGATCAATATCCTGCTGATATTGTTACGCATCAAACAAGCTCACTTGAATCGAACTATCCACACATTGTATTAAGCGAGGCCGGAGCAGTTTCTCCACACCAGTTACGTGATGAAATTTTGCAGCATCCAGGTATTGAATTAAAAATTGCTAATATCACAGCACTTGTTTCTTTTGAAAATAAAGTTCAATTGAAAACGAATGATGAAATCATTGCAGAGGCAGATCATGTTGTGGTGTGCTGTGCCCGAGAAAGTGCTGCTTTATTTGAGAACTATCCCCCTTTAAAGCCAATCCGTGGACAAGTGAGCTGGGTTAATAATTCTTTTGCACCTCTACCTTTACACGAAGCGTATAGCTATGGTGGCTACTGCATGCAGCTTGACTCTTCTCAACTCATTTTAGGGGCATCTTTCTACCCAAACCGAGAAGATCAAAACGTACTCATTGACGACCATGTGCATAACTTTGAATTAATCCGCAGTGTCTTCCCTACTTATGCAAAACAATTACCACCTGTAGAACAATGGCAAGGTCGAGCAGCGGTTCGGGCCCAAAGCCCAGATTATTTCCCAGTGATAGGTAAAATGCAGAGTGAAAGTCGTATTTCTACCTTTGCAGGTTTAGGTTCAAAGGGCTTTTTATTTGCACCGCTTTGCAGTGAAGTACTTATCGCCCAAATTTTAGGTGAGACTTGTCCTGTTCCTGAAAGCCTATTAAAGAAATTAAGTGCCGAGCGCTTTCAAAAGAAAGTTAAACCGAAGAAATCGTATTTTAAATCTCAATAGTGCACTTGAGAAAATTTAGTTCCAATAAAAAAGCACCCGAAGGTGCTTTTTTTATGCGCCCTGCTCTAGAGGTAAACCTGCGTCACGAGCTGCACGCGTCCCCCCCATCAGCACGACATATTCACGCGAGGCATCTAAGTCTTCTAGTTTCTCAGCTGCACGAGGAGCTTTGCTACCACCACCACATAAAATATAAATCGGCTGATCCGCAGCGACCTGGTTCAAAATATCAGCATTTAAATCATTAATCGGGCGACTTACCGCACCTTTAACATGCCCTTCTGCATAAGCACTTGAATCACGGACATCCCAGATAACAGCATTTTCTGGGAACTCAAATGTTGTAATTTCTTGTTTACGGATCATTGTGCACTCCTTTGATGTAAACAACACTTGGCAAATGAAGAAAACCCTCTTAGCATCTCAAATATTCTTTCACTTTGTAAAGGTCTAAACTATGCCTTCTTTCGATATTGTTTCTGAATTAGAGTTATTTGAAGTTAATCATGCGGTTCAAAACACACAAAAAGAGATTGCAACACGCTTTGACTTCCGTGGTCATGATGTTTCTATCGAATTAAACGAAAAAAATAAAGAGATTAAAATCAGTACAGAAAGTGATTTCCAGTGTGAGCAAGTTTATAACATGTTAGAAAACCATTTTTATAAACGTAAAATTGATGTGCAGGCACTTGATCCACAAAAGGCTGCTGCCTCAGGTAAAAATTTTGTACAAGTGATTAAGCTTAAAGATGGTCTTGACTCTGATACAGCAAAAAAAATTAATAAAGCCATTAAAGAAAGCGGCGTTAAAGTGCAATCTTCTATTCAAGGCGACAAAATCCGTGTGACCGATAAAAAACGTGACACTTTGCAACAAGTCATGACTTTTTTACGTGAACAACAATTCGGTGTGCCATTACAGTTTAATAACTTTAAAGATTAATATCTTTTAGCGACATTCAAAGTTAAGGTAATCCCATGTCTCAATCCAATCGACTATTAAAACTGGTAAAAGCAACTTCAAAATTTCCTAAAGGTGTTCGAAGTACGCTTTGGAGTAAGGCATTTGGCCGTATTGTGCCAATGGTGGGTGCAGCCAATATTCGCTATCTGGAAGTAGATGTAAACCATGTGACTGTTCGCTTAGAAAACCAGAAAAACATGCAGAACCATATTAAAGGTGTGCATGCTGCTGCAATGGCACTTTTGGCAGAGACCGCAACAGGTTTTTTAACAGGTTTACATATTCCTGATAACCGCATTTTATTAATCAAATCATTGCATGTTGATTATTTAAAAGTGGTTGAAGGCGGTTTAACAGCAACAGCTACCCTCTCTACAGAACAGCAAAAATATATTGCTGATCATGAGAAAGGTGAACTTGTTATTCCAGTTACAGTTATTGATGATGCAGGTAATGAACCAATCCAATGCCAAATGCTTTGGGCATGGTTACCTAAACGTAAGAAATGATAACTAATCTAAAATATTTTTAGATTGTTATTTACCTCAAGATATAAAAATTACAATTTTATATCTTGAGGTCACAATGAAAAAAATATTGATTCTATCCTCGTTATTTACTAGTTTCATATTTACATCAATTACGACTTACGCTGCCGACCCCACAAATAAAACCAATAAAATTGTTCAATCAAAAACTGAAACAATCGATAAAATAAGTGCTCAAAATAAAAAAATAGTAGTCGACTTTTATGAAGGTGTCTTTTTAAAACATCAAGTTAAAGAATATGCCGACCGTTATATTGGCCATCAATATATTCAGCACAATCCCAACGTTCCTGATGGGAAAGCTCCTTTTGTTAATTTCTTCACTGAGAAATTCCAAAAAAATCCACAAGCTAAAAATGAGATTAAACGTACGATTGCTGAAGGTAATCTTGTCGTTTTACATGTCCATTCGACTGAAAACGAAAAAGACCGAGGCCGAGCAATTATTGATATTTTCCGTGTAGAAAATGGAAAAATTGTAGAGCATTGGGATGTGATACAAAACATTCCAGAGCAAAGTAAAAACTCTAATACAATGTTTTAGTTATAGAAATTAAAGCCTGAATACTTATATTCAGGCTTTAAATATTTTATTGAGTTTCTAAAAACTTTTGTTTCGCTTCTTCTGGAATCTGACGCTTATTACCTTTTACATCAACAGCGACAAAGGTAAAAACACCTTCGGTAATACGAATTGGAGCACGAGAATCATCATGACTATCCCAAACTTCAATTTGCATTTGAATAGACGTATTACCTACTTTTAAGATTTTGGTATAGCAGCTAATGACAAAGCCTACTTTTACCGGAACCAAAAAGGTCATCTGATTAATGGAAATCGTGGCACAGCGTCCACGACTAAAACGCTCTGCGTGAATTGCTCCAGCCAAGTCCATTTGTGACACGATCCACCCACCAAACACATCACCACTCCAGTTTGTATCTGCTGGCATGGCAATCGTTTGTAAGGATAAAATTCCTTCTGGTTTGGTATAAGCTTCTGACACCTTAGCTCCCGAAATTCGTTTGAAGTTGTTGATCTAGCCACTGTTGCAATTCGGGCGCGCGTAATGCACCGCTCATTCGAGCAACTTCTGTGGTTTTATTCATTAATACAAGCGTAGGAATACTTCTCACATTAAATGCTTGGCTTAAGCGAGGAGACTCTTCGGTATTAATCTTGGCAAAAATGACACGTGGATTTTGTTTTGCAACTTGTGCAAAATGTGGCGCCATCATTTTACAAGGTCCACACCATTCTGCCCATAAATCTATCAAAATAGGCAGATCACTATTTGTGATGTAGTTACTAAAGTTTTGTTCATTTAACTCAATCGGCGCAAGCGGAAGTAATGGCTGATGGCATTGGCCACAACTCGGTTGCGCACTAAGTTTTTCCTCTGGAACTCTATTTTTTGCACCACACGATGCACATACAATAATCATTTACATCACTCCTATATGCTGATGTAAAAATTCTAATTGGGTCGTCACTGCTTTTTCAAACCATGAACCGTGATAGATATCAAAATGTTTCATATCCCACTCATGATAACTCACAAAAGGAGCAATATTGGTTGCAGCTTCACGACTAGACTCAATTGGAATTAAAGAATCATGCTGAGCAGCAATAAATAAAACTGGAATATTAATCTGACGTACGAGTTGAATTGGACGGTAACGCATCAAATTAAAAAAGACGCGTGCAGGAACTTCTCCACTCCAATAATAATCTGGATTTACAATCGATAAATACCCATAGTAACTATCTGCTGTTGGCATAAAACATAATTTAAGTTGATCAACAACAGGTAATCTCTTTGGATTAAGGCCCATTTTTGAACCCATATAATCTTGGCTCGATAGCTTCAAAGCTTGAGGGTAACGCTGTAAGGGATATAGTTTTGCTGTTTCAGCACCGTCTACATATGGAATTTGTACCATAATGGCCTGAATATTTTTCAGTTCAGAAGCTAGACTTAAAGCATACCCCCCACTTAAAGATGTGCCCCACAAAACAATTCTTCGATTATCTATAAGTTTACAAGTGGAGGCGTATTGAATAATGGTCTTCCAATCTTCAAGCTGAGAGTTGATAGAAATCATCTCTCGGGGCTTACCTGTACTCCCACCCCAATATCGATAATCAAATAAAATAACAGCATAGCCTGCCTGAGCGAAACGCTGCGCATATTGGATAAGCTTGAATTGACGTAAGCCGGCAAAACCATGTGCCATGATAATTACCGCGGATTTATTATTTGTTTTTGGAATATAAAAGTCAGCTGCGATCATTTCCTGATCACATGGAACATATAAAGGCTCAACCGTATAAGCGTGCATATGTGCTCCGTGGCATTATGGTCGAAGTAATGAATTTACAAAAAACATCCTGATCGCCTTTTAAAAATCTATAGCTGTTCTTTTACATAAATTTTATCTATGTAGGAACAACGTTTTAGTGTCTTGTATCTCAGGTTAAGCTTAATGCTATGATACAGCATAAGAGGTTTTATTAAATTTTGGAGTGACGAAATGTCAGATAATGTTGGTTTCGCAGGTCAAATTGGTCCAGAACATGTAGACCAAGTTGTCGAAAAAGGATTTAAATCTATTATCAATAACCGCCCTGACATGGAAGGTGGTCCAGAACAACCAACAAGTGCTCAAATTGAAGAAGCAGCACGTCAAGCAGGTCTAGATTACGTTTATCAACCTGTAGTTGCAGGTCAAATTACTGAGCTTGATGTCCGTACTTTTGCAAATCACTATAATGAACTTCCAAAACCTGTTCTTATGTTTTGCCGTACAGGAAACCGTTCAAACAATCTTTATCAATTAGCCAAACAAATGGATTTGTTAGACGATTAAATTATTGAACGAGCTAACCAGAAGCTCTATTTTTATTTAAAAGTAGAGCTTTCATTAATAAAAAGAATATATATGACTGCATCAATTCAACAGATATATAAATAGTCTTCAGCTAAAGTATTCAAATCACTTTAAATTTTTCAGTTTTATTATGAATAAACTTATATTCTTACTGGTAAGTTGCCTTATTCTTAGTGCATGCTCATCTATGCAGGTTCGACCTACTGTAGGTGTCAGTATGGGAACACAACTCTAAAAAAGAAGCAGCTTAAATGCTGCTTCTTTTTATATTAATTACCATTTGAACAGTTTGGATCTAACCCATATGGGCTTCCTATATTCGGGGCAATATGATCACTCACAGTCACATCCTTTTTCAAGTAATCTAAAGTAAGAGATGTAGAGCCTTTGATTAAACTTCCCGAAACTGTAGATTTAGCAGTTAACTGAACCGTTAACCACGATGCATAAATTTTAGGATATTGAATCTTAAGGTCAAAGCGACCATTCCCATCTGTTGTGTATTTATTGTTGGTTGCAGCGGTACCAGCACTATTAATATATGATACAACCTGAACTGTAGAATTTTCTTTAAGCGGTTTTAATTGGTTAATAACTTCACCATTCATATTTACAGCTTGAACTGGTGCTGTACACGCTGATCTAATAACTGGTAAATATTCATCTGGTTTACCGTCAACTGGAATAGAAGTATCAACAAAATCAAATGCTCCTTTATAATAGGCAAGAGCATTAACACCCATTATTACATCTTGATTTGGTATTGGCTTACCATCAACATCAGTCACTTGTACTGAGATATTTTTATAGTAGTAAACTCCATCACTCGAGTCTTCCATTGTAGTCGGATTATATGCTACAGCAATAGCTCCTACTGCTACTGGTACATCAGAATTAACAACATCAAGTTTATATGTATAAATTTTTGTTGATTGACCAAAATTAGCTTCTAAAACAAGATCATCTGTTACAAATTGAGCAGCGCTATATAATGAAGATCTTTGATTTTCATTAAACGATAACGTATAGGTGATCTGACCATTTGCATCAGTTTGAGTCGCATTTGGTGTAAATCTAACACCGTTTGAGACTGAGTTTTTAACTTTAAGTGTGATCGCTTGGTTTGCTAAAGTTGCACCATTTGCATCTACAGCTGTTAATGTAACAGTTGTTTGATCACCTCTAACATTTAAAGAGGTCTTTGTAGCGTCAAACAATACGATACTCGTGGTATCAGCTTCAGCAGTACTATTACTACCTGTGACTGTCACAGTCTGCTCTTGAGTAAGCGTACCATTATTTGTAGAAGCAATTAATTTAAAACCATTTTTCACTAAATCATTTATGGAACTCGATGTTTTTGGTGTTTTTATAATATATACAGCATTACCTGCTGCATCTGTAGTTTGAGTTGATACTCCTTCTATAGATACATTATTTGTTGGATCAACTAATGCCAAACTAACTTTAGTACCAGCAACACCACCTTTATTTATATCTAGAGCTCTAACAGTAACAGTTAAAGTATCATTCGTTGCAGCAACTGATAATTTATCTAGTTCTATCTTTAAAGCTGTAGCAGTCGCTTGCTGCGATCCACTATTATTACTTCCAGATGAGGAATTACTACTATTTGATGAACCATTCTGGTAATAACCATCACCACCGCCCCCGCCACAACTTGCTAACATAATTGACACAGCTATAGCCGACAACTTCAAGGTAAGTTGTTTTTTATACATACTTTTCATTTCCCCAATCTTTCCTAAAGGTATAAGATTTTTTAATTATTTATATTATTAGTGTAATCATATTCACCACACTCTGTAAACATAAATTACATTGTGTTCTATTATGTAACTTATTAAATAAAAAACTTATAGATATTAGGATTTATAATGTTCGATATAATTATCATCGGCGCAGGTACTGCTGGTATTAGCGCTTATAAAGAAGCCGTTAAACATACCAATAATATTTTAATTATAAATAATGGGCCATGGGATACCACTTGCGCACGTGTAGGGTGTATGCCAAGTAAAGTTCTCATCTCTACAGCAAATCGTATGTATGACATCCAAAATACTCAAGAAGTTGGATTGAGTGCTTCCGTAGATATCAATACTGATCAGGTTATGGAGCATGTAAGAACCTTACGTGACCGTTTTACGAAGGCAACTCTTAAAGATGTAGAGCAATGGCCAACTGAACATAAAATTTCAGGTAAAGCACATTTTATTGATTCGGAAACTATTGAAGTGAATGGTAAACAATACCAATCAAAAAGCTTTATTCTGGCAGTTGGTTCCACTCCTAATTATGATCAAACATGGAAACAAGAATTAGGTGGTCGCCTTATTACCACAGACCAAATATTTGAATTAGATACTCTACCTAAATCTATTGCCGTTATTGGAAGTGGAGTAATTGCTCTTGAGATCGCACAAGCTATGCATCGGTTAGGAGTAGAAACAACTATATTTGCTCGTAGTAAAAGAATTGGAATATTTACTAGCTCTAAATTACAGCAACTTGCTCAAGAAGAGTTAAGTAAAGAGTTAAACTTTTTATTTGAGACATTACCGACCAAAGTAAAATCTACTTCTGATGGCATTATATTAAATTATAAAATTGATGAAAGAGAAAAGTCTATTCAAGCTGAGTATGTATTATCTGCAACAGGCCGTTCAAGCTTACTAGATACACTAAAATTAGAGAATATTGATAAATCTTTTCAGGATATTAAGTTATTACCTATAAATGCTAAAACAAAACAACTAGATAACTATCCAATTTTTATTGCTGGGGATGCTTATACTTCAACGCCGCTACAACATGAAGCTGCACATGAAGGAAAAAAAGTTGTTCATAACTGTCTGAATTATCCACAAGTTAAATCAGTTAAGAGGCTCACTCCATTAGGAATAGTGTTTAGTCATCCAGAAATGGCAATTGTAGGGCAAAGTTATAAACAGCTAACAGATAATAGAGTAGAGTTTGTCACAGGTGAAGCATCTTATGAAAGACAAGGAAGAGCTATCGTTCTTGGAAAAAATAAAGGAGCTATTGAAGTTTATATAGAACGAGAAAGCCAAAAACTGCTTGGTGCCGAGTTATTTACCGAGGCGACAGAGCATATGGCTCACCTATTAAGCTGGATCATTGGTGAAGAATTAACTTTAAAAGATATATTAGAAAAACCTTTTTATCATCCTACTCTTGAAGAGGGCTTACGCACTGCTCTAAAACATGCACGTAGACAATTGAAATAATTATTCTTGGAAGAGTTTACTTAATTAAAGTTAGCTCTTCTATACTTCTTTAAATAGTTTTCTGATCCATTTTCCTTTAGTTTATATTTTATACACATCTCATCTCTAAAGAATTGTGATTAAACTTCGCCTTTATTCCGTGCATAAAGCAACACCCCAATCTCTTTTGAGATTGGGGTGTTTGGAATAATGAGCTGGCGATGACTTACTCTCACATGGGTAACCCCACACTACCATCAGCGCTAAGAGGTTTCACTTCTGAGTTCGGGAAGGGATCAGGTGGTTCACTCTTGCTATGGTC